>JAFWSY010000158.1 GCA_017519155.1 Eubacterium sp. | reverse complement strand
TCCTGTGTCTGAGTAGTTGTATCAAGAACTGACTTTGTAACTTCATCTTCTGAAATGTAGCCAGCCTCTGCCCACTTAGCGATAAGGGTTACATACTCCTTGTATTCAGGAGTCTGAATAGTGTTAACTACCTGGTTTGAAGCCTTGTCAACAGCTACGAAATTTGACTCTGAAGCTGCTGTGAAGAAATCAAACTTATCAAGATAGTATCTGTAGAACATAGCTGTCTTCTGAAGAAGGAAAGGATACTTGATGCCGTCTGCCTTAGCATCTGCAAGCATGGGCTCAAGATCAGCAAGTTTAGTAACAGAAGAAATGTTCCAGCCGTGCTTGTCAATAAGTTCCTGACGGAACATAAGGTCATAACCTTCTACGTTGTCCTTGTATACGGGAACGAAATAGTTCTTTCCGTTATACTTGGTAGCTTCCCACTGTCCGGCATCCATTGAGCTGTAAAGTGTGCTTCCCTTAAGGAGTTCTGTAAGATCATAGCATGCATTCTTGGGGATCAGGTCATTTGTTCCGATTGTTCCCATCCATGATGCTGTCCAAAGAAGGTTGATCTCGTTGTTAGCAAGTGCAAGATTAGCCTTGTCAGGATACTCACTGTTAGGAATGTCATGGATCTCAACTTCTACATTAATCTTATCCTTAATGTAAGCGTTGATGTTATCCTGTACCTTCTTTAACTGAGCTGAATCAGGAGACTCAAGATTGAAGGTATCTCTGTAAAGGCTGATCTTTACAGGTGTAGCTGAATCATTTGAGTTTGATGCGGGAGCATCAGTAGTACTGGGAGTACTAGGTGTGTCTTCCTTCTTATCACAGCCGGCAAGTACTGAAAGTGCCATAACTGCAACTAAGAGAAGTGCTACGAGTTTCTTCATAAAAACCTCCATATATAATTTGTTTGTATATCTTAAGCCGGTCCATCCGGCTTGATATCTAAAAATTTAACAAGTTTTCCGAAAATCATCCTTTTACAGAACCAACGGTAAGACCCTTGATAAAGTATTTCTGGAAGAAGGGATATACAACCATTATAGGTCCTATAACGACGATAACAGTTGCCATGGTAGAAGAATACTGAGGTATTGTATCTCCCATAGCCGCTCTGACGTTTGCCGGAACATTGTTATTGTTCAGCAGGAACTCAATACTCTTCTGTATCTTTATAAGAAGCATCTGAAGAGGACGTTTGCTGTCAGAATCGATATAGATAAATGCATTCTGCCAGTCATTCCAATAAGCAGTTGCCATCATGAAGCCTACTGCTGCAAGCGAAGGTTTCATAAGCGGAAGCGTTATCTGGAAGAATGTTCTGTAATCGCCTGCTCCGTCTATCTTGGCAGCTTCCATAAGTTCTGCAGGAATACCGTTTACAATAAATGTACGGAGAATGATTACATTCATCGTAGATACACAAAGCGGAAGGATAAGCAGCCAAAGGCTGTCCTTAAGTCCGTAAACATTTGTGAATATAATGTATGCTGAAAGCTGACCGCCCTGGAAAAGCATGGGGATTATCAGATAGATAGATAAAAACTTTCTTAATCTGAATCTGGGTCTGCTTATTGCATACGCATACATACTCATTACCAAAAGTCCGATCACCGTTCCGGAAACGGTAACAAGGATTGTTACTCCATATGATGTAAAGAGCTGTTTACCGTATCGGAGTACCGCATTCATTCCATCCAATGACCACTTGTCGGGGAAAAAGCTGTATCCGTTGGTTGTAATACTCATATCATCGGTAAATGCTGAAATAAATACCAAAAGTATGGGTAACGCACAAAACAGCGTATATATTATAAGTCCTATCAAAAGAAGTATCTGTCCGACACCTTTTTTCTCTCTGCGTCCTGAAGAGACCATGTCCAAATCTTTTTTAGCCATAACCGATCCCCCCTTAGAATAACGCATTTTCAGGCGCAAGCTTCCGCACGGCACCATTTGCTACAAGCATCATGATAAGACCCACCACGGACTGGAACAATGTCGCCGCTGCAGTGTATCCGAAATTGGAACTCTTTGTTATAGAATTAAGTACATAGGAGTCAATAACCTGAGTTTTTGAATAGAGAATACCGGTGTTACGCGTTACCTGATAGAAAAGACCTGTATCAGACCTCATGATACCACCGACTGAAAGCAGAAGCATAACCGTGATCATGGGGAAAAGTTCCGGAAGGGTAATATGCCATATCTGCTTCCATTTACCAGCACCGTCTATCTGTGCGGCCTCATAAAGTCCCGTATCAATTCCGGCTAAAACAGACATATAAGAACCGAACCATATCCTACCGAGTTCCACATCTTTACTATAGTAAGAATTGCAGGCCAGTATTCCTTGGTCGAATAGAACTTAGTGTTCATTCCAAAAGCTTTATTCAGTATACCTGTGTTGGTACTTATAAAAGCATCAACGATAAATGTAACTGCAGCATATGAAATGAAAACCGGGATAATCATTATGGTTTGCATAGCTTTAGCTGACTTCTTAAATACACACTGATCTATAGCAATGGCAAGAACAATGTTTAAGAAAGTTCCCAAAGCTGTAAATATGAAATAGTAAATGAGGGTATTGAGAGTCATGTTTACGAAGGTGTCCTTCGATGCCAGCAAAAACTTGAAGTTATCCAGTCCTGCCCATTCACTTCCGAAAATACCGCCCGAGTATGTATAGTTCTTAAATGCTACCAGAAGACCTACCATAGGGACATAAAGAATAAAAAACATGATTAAAAACGCCGGAAGCGCCAAAATAATATGCGCTTTGTGCCTAACCATGTTTTGCCAGAATGAGCCATTCTTACCGAGGCTATTAGAATCGTTTGACATGATAAACCCCTTTCTTATATTTCAGCGCAGACC
>JAFWSY010000009.1 GCA_017519155.1 Eubacterium sp. | reverse complement strand
GTCGAAAAAGGTGAGAAGATAGGAATAGTTGGAGAGAGCGGATGTGGAAAGAGCACACTGCTTAAGATTATGGCAGGGCTTTATAAACCCACGTCAGGTAAAGTGTTTGTAGACGGTGAAGCTGAGCCCGCGGGGATAATTAAAAAAGTTTCAATAGTCATGCAGTCGCCAATGTTCTTACCTATGACTATCCTGGAAAATATAACCATGGGGCACGAGTATTCGAAGCAGTGGATAAACCATGTATGTGCGGCGGCCAATCTCTCAAAATGGATCGAGTCCCTACCTGAAGGGATAAACACATATCTCGGAGACAGGTCGGATGAACTGTCAGGAGGGCAGGCACAGCGTGTGGCCATAGCAAGAGCTATGTGTAAGGATTCATCCGTGCTTCTTCTGGATGAGCCCACATCGGCTCTGGACGAGGATAATACTGCATCAGTGCTGGAAGCGTTGAAGCTTAATTTTGCAGATAAAACAGTTGTACATGTAACTCACAGACCGGAGCATCTTACGGGATATGACCGGATAATCAATATGAAGGAGCTGCTGTATGAATCGTAAAGTGGTTAAACTATTAAAGGAACTTGGCTTATGGAAGAGATTCGTGGTAATGCTTGTTCTTCGTCTGCCCTTTGACTTTCTGAATGCCGTTCTCAGTGCAAATATGCTGGAAAGCTTTATCAGACTTATTGAAGAAGGTAAAGGCGAAAGGCTTATGCATAATTTCTGGATATTCCTTCTTTTTACAGTTCTTTTATTTGGATATAACGTTACTATCTGGAGTACCATTTCTATTAAGGCAGATATGCTGTTTCACAGAAAGCTTAGAATGAAACTGATGGAGTCTATGTTTTCCCGTAATCAGCAGGAAATGGAAGAGTACAGTGAGGGTGACTGGATTACAAGACTGAATAATGACGTGGATAAAACTGTAAACTATATCACGGAGCCCATTAACTTTATGCATGCAGCAATAGCTGCGTTTAATTTTATTCTTTCATCAATCGTACTCTTGGTCCTTAACTTCAATATGTTTGCTGTTACAATTATGATCATGTTTCCCTTCTTTTATCTCTGCAACTTTGTTATCCTCAGAAAGATTCCCTTATATAAGAAGAAAGCTCAGGAGTCCTATGCAGCTTACACCAACTGGCTGGAACCGATTGCTGCATCAGGGGATATAGTTACTGTTTATGATGGTCACAAAATCGTTATGGATAAGATAGAAGAAGTGAGCTCTCAGATAATGAAAGAAAATATCAAGGCTCATAAACTTACAGCCTGGACATCATTTTTCACTGTATTATCTGGTGTTTTCGGATATCTGTTGCTTCTGTTTATGGGAAATAGTATGATGGGTTATAAGGTACGGGATTTTGCCGCACTCATGAAGATCACTCAGTATCGTGGTGAGATGATGAAAAGCCTTATGTGCGTTAATTCCTGTAACAGTAACATGAAAATAAATCTATCCGGAGTAGACAGGGTGGATGAGGTTATATGAGGTATTAAAGATGGGGAATACAGAAATAGCATTACTTAAGATCGGTGAACTGGCTGCCATGGCAGGGGTATCCACCAAGGCGCTCAGAGTATATGAGAAAAAGAATATAATAAAACCCGTGCAGGTAGACGAGGAGACAGGGTATAGATATTATGCTCCTGACCAGTTAAAGCAGGTAGAAGCTCTTATCGAGCTCCAGGATATGGGCTTTACCCTTGATGAGATATCAATGATACTTTCCGGGAAGTGCAGTAGTGAAGACCTATCCTCTATGTTTGAAAGCAAAAAGGTACTTCTCCAAGAAAGAATCTGGAAAACACAGAACATGATAAAAGAAATAGATACCATCAGAAAAAGCATAGAAGATGGTAAGGAAGCAGACAAGCTGAAGGAAATGAGTGATGATGAGAGAGCCTGGTATCTGGCGAAGCTCATCAGAGTAAACGAAGAAAACATCCGCCAGGTCCTCAGCGAAATCCTCTGGGTATAATCAAAAGGTGACACTTTTTTAACAGGTGAAAAAGTGTCACCTTTTTTATTGAATTAAATTTCGTTGAATTTAAATTCAAAAAAGTGTTGACAAATTATTTTTGTGATGATATATTGAATACAGTTTCAATGAACAAGAGTTCAACAAACACAAAAACACAACAAAAAATATAGAAAAAATTTTCAGGAGGAAATCAAAATGAAGAACAATATGAACGGTAAAGAGAAGGTTGTAGTAATCGGTGGTGGTATCTCAGGTCTTTCAGCAGGAATCTATGCGCTGCTTGCAGGATTTGATGTAACTATATATGAGAAAAATGCAATCCCGGGCGGTGAGTGCATCGGCTGGAACAGAAAAGGCTATCATATAGATAACTGCATCCACTGGCTTACAGGTACAAAGAAGGGAACAGAGCTTTACGATGTATGGAAGCAGGTTGGAGCTCTTACAGATGATACAGAGTATGCTCCAATCGAAGCATTTTATTCAGCGAAGTACGAAGGCAAGACAGCAACACTTTGGAATGACCTTAAGCGTACTGAGAGAGAGCTTATCGAGCTTGCTCCTGAGGATGAGGAAGAGATCAGAAAGTTCATACAGTATACAGAGTATTCAAAGCAGTGCCAGATTCCTGCTAAGAAGCCTATGGAAATGTGGGGCGTAAAGGATTATATCTCTATGGGAAAGACAATGGCTGATTTTCCTAAGGTTATGAAGGAGTTCGGTAAGATATCTCTGGAAGAGTATAGCAAGAGATTTAAGAATCCTCTTATGCAGAGACTTATGTGTGATTACCTTCCAAAGGATTACTGCACATATGCATTTATGGTATCATATGCTACTATGGCTGATGGTAATGGAGGCATACCGATGGGAGCTTCTCTTCAGCTGTCACTCAGAATGGAAAAAAGATTTAAAGACCTGGGCGGAAAAATATATTATAATACCGGTGTAGAGAAGTTCGAGCTTGGTAGAAAATGCGTATCAGCAATAAAGCTTGAAGATGGAAGTCTGGTTGAGGCTGACTATGTTATTCCAACAGTTGATACACACCTGCTCTTCAATAAGTTCCTTCCAAAGAGCTATATGCCAAAGGAGCTTAAGGTGGCTTACGATTCACCAAAGGATTATCCTGCATGCAGCGGATTTCAGGTTGCATTTGCTGTATCAGTAGATTATTCTGAAGGAGAGACTGTATTTATCGATATAGATCCAATTAAGGTTGGAAACAGAACCTTTGACAGAATGTATATAAAGGCCTATGGATATGATCCTATTTTCGTAAAGGACGGAAAGCAGGTTATCCAGACATGCATTACTCAGATAGACGAGGATTATGCATACTGGAACAGTCTTTCAAAGGAAGAGTATACAAAGGTTAAGGAAGCGCTTGTTAAGGAAGTTGAGAAGAGAATCCTTACTGCATTTCCTGAGTTACAGGACAGTATCGAGGTTCTTGATGCTTGGACACCACTTACATATGAGAGATATGTAAATGCATATCATGGCAGCTACATGAGCTTCACAACTACTACAACAGGTAAGTCAGTTAGACTTAAGGGTACTCTGAAAGGTCTTAACAACGTATTTGTAGCAGGACAGTGGACAAATTCACCGGGTGGACTTCCGGTAGCTGTAACAAGCGGTAAGTTCGCAGTTCAGAGAATACTTAAAAAACAGAAGAGAAGTATAGATATTTAAAAGGGGAAGAACATGACCAGAAAAGAACAGAAGGAAGAACGAAGAAAAGCTATACTTATGGCGGCACTCACACTTTTTGTTGAACGCGGCTATTATGATACAAAGATTACAGATATAGCCGCTGCGGTTCCCATGAGCACCGGACTTATGTTTCATTACTTTGAATCAAAAGAAGAACTGCTTTTGGAACTGGTAAAAATGGGTGCCGGAAGCACAGGAGCTGTCGGAGCTCCGGCGGAGATTCCACCGGATATGTATCTGACTGGTTTCTTAAAGCAGCTCTTCGCCTATGCAAAGGAACAGCCATGGGTTTTCAATATGTTTGTTCTTATGGGACAGGTAAGAAGGAGCGGTATGCCGGAGGAGGCAAGAAAGGTTGCTCTTTCTGTAGATACGATTGAAAAAACTGCCGAGATGATTAAAAAAGGACAGAAGAGCGGAGTATTTAAGAAGGGAAATGCGGTCTTGCTTTCAAAATGTTTCTGGGCATCTGTTCAGGGAATCATGGAAGAAATGGCAATGGATAAAGAGATGGAAACTCCGGATCCTGAGTGGATCATGTCGATATTAAAAAATTAACTTGTAAATGTATGACATTTACCTCAAAACGATAAAGGAACAAATAATATGCTGGATATACTTATTGTTGAAGATAATAAAGAAATAGGTGGTCTTCTTGAAGCTTTTCTCAGGAAGGAAAACTATGTTGTGTCAATTGCAGACAGCGGAGAAAAAGCAATGAAGCTCTTTGAAATGTATGGAGCGAAGCTGGTGATTCTGGACCTGATGCTTCCCGGTATCGATGGCTTTGCAGTATGTTCCAAAATCAGAGAGTCTTCAAATGCTCATATTCTGATCGCAAGTGCAAAGACCG
The DNA here is from genome assembly GCA_017519155.1 of Eubacterium sp. Taxonomy (GTDB): domain Bacteria; phylum Bacillota; class Clostridia; order Lachnospirales; family Lachnospiraceae; genus Eubacterium_Q. Next base: position 566 of record JAFWSY010000009.1, on the reverse strand, counting down.
ATAAAGAGGATAAGCTGAAGGGACTGAATCTCGGTGCAGATGACTATATCGAGAAGCCTTACGACATAGATATACTTATAGCAAAGATAAATGGAATATTTAAGCGTAAATATGCTCAGGAGGTTATGGTAGAGGATAACCTTACTTTGAACACTGTAAGTGAAACTCTTCAGGTGGATGGAAAAGAAGTGGAAGTAACCGCTAAGGAGTTTGAACTTCTGAAGCTTCTTATAGAGAATAAAGGCGTAACGCTTAAGAAGGAATATCTCTTCAGTACCATCTTGGGCAGTGACAGCGAATCAGAAATTCAGACACTTACAGTACATATAAAAATGCTGCGAGATAAAATAGAAGAGGATCCAAAGAAGCCTAAACACATAATCACAGTATGGGGCGTCGGCTATCGCTTTGAATAAGTGAGTGATGACGATATTATGAGACTCATTTTGTGAGGTAATAGATGAACAGATTCAGGAAAGCGTCTACGCTTATCATAATTGCAGAAATAATCATAATACTTGTGTTAAATGCCATATATTTAAACGGGATAAGAAAGTCAGGCAGAT
>JAFWSY010000157.1 GCA_017519155.1 Eubacterium sp. | reverse complement strand
GTACAACCATCAGATACTGATGGAATACAACTCTGAAACCAGTAAGAAGCACCACCAGAAACGGAACTATGGATACTATACCGACCATCAGCAGATAGACCATCCTTTTAATCAGTCCCTTGCCAGATTTAACCCATTTATATAATGCAGCAAATAAAACGATGGCTCCCAAGAAAACATACAGAGTCACTTTCTCAGAATAAAAAACTATCTTAACCAGATATATAAACCTTTCTTTAAATATCTGAAGATTTTCATTCATGCTGTTACTGCTGTTGTAAAGCAGTTCTCTACCTGCATGCATATACTGATCATCAAAGGCACTCTGATAACCAAGCATCAGCAGATCACCCATAAATTTATTTACAAACATTATTACAAAACCGACAGTATTTCCTGCCAGCATTATAATAACATCCGATTTCTCTTTCAGATTCTTCTTTATTAAGTATCTTAATCCTGTAAACAGAGATAATGCGAATACAAGAAGCGAGATATTCTCAACACAGAGCATCGAACATACCGAAAAGATAAACAGCAAAGCTTTCAATGCTTTATTCTTTATCTTATATCCATCATCGATACATTCATATAGATAGATATAGGTCACAACGAACAATGCAGATACAACGTAATTACAGAATCCGGATATCCAACCGATGGTTTCTGCCCACACCTTACTTCCCATTATGAGAATCATAAGCATGATAAAACAGTAATTGATCAACTCATTTTCATTGTTGCCTGTAACCTTAAGTACATATCTGTTCATAACATATACAAGCAGGCATATTACCAGTGCAACAATAAATGTTTTTAAGAAAACATTTCTGGTCAGCAAAACAACCATAAGATTACCAAAGTATCTATGATTCACCGTTCCATGCAACAACTGAGTAATTCCATCATTCGAACCCCAGTTCCAGTCATCTGCCAGATAAGGTATGTTCCAGGCTATGTACAGCCAGTATATAAACCAAGCAGCGTAAAATGTTATCTTTATTATTCTTTTATCTATCTTCTTAGTATTCTCTTCCATATCTATCCCGAAATATAAACTTATAGCTTTATACTTCCGAAATAATAGGAAGTATCATAGGGCTTCTCTTTGTCCTTTCCCAAAGGAAGGCTCCCAGGTCTTCGCGAAGTCTGTTCTTTATTCTTGCCCAGTCTGCTGTTTCACTGTCTAGGCAATTGTAAAGTGTTTCCGATGCAACATCCTTACACTGTTCCATAAGAAGCTCTGCTTCTCTTACATATACAAAACCTCTGGACACTATATCGGGTCCTGAGAGGATCTGATTGCTTCCGCTTTCGAGAGTAACTACCACTATCAGAAGACCATTCTCTGAAAGGTGCTGTCTGTCTCTTAAGACGATGTTACCGACATCTCCGACACCAAGTCCGTCTACAAATACTCCTCTGGCAGGAACCTTTCCTACAACATCAAAGGTATCCTCTCCTATCTCAAGGACTTCACCGCACTTAAGTATCTTAACATTCTCTTTTGGTATTCCCATCTCCTGGGCAAGTTCTGAATGCCTCTTCAGATGTCTATATTCTCCATGAACTGGAATAGCGTACTTCGGACGTGTCAGTGAATATATAAGCTTCAGTTCTTCCTGACAGGCATGTCCCGAAACATGAGTATCATGATAGATAACTCTTGCGCCCTTCTGCTCAAGTTCATTCATTACCCTGTATACTGATTTTTCATTTCCCGGAATAGGGCTTGATGAGAATATAACCACATCGCCGGGAACGATTGATATCTTATTATGAAGTGATGAAGCTATCCTTGAAAGGGCTGCCATATTTTCACCCTGGCTTCCTGTTGTAATGAACACCAGTTTCTCACCGGGATAATCCTTAGCTTCATCTATATCTATAAGTGTGTTATCCGGGATATTTATATATCCAAGCTCGGAAGCTATACGGATAACATTTACCATGCTTCTTCCTTCTACTACACACTTACGTCCATACTTGCAGGCAGAATTGATTATCTGCTGAACTCTGTCAACATTCGATGCGAAGGTCGCTATGATCAGACGATGATTTCTGTTGTCATCAAATATATGATCAAAGGTTTTTCCAACTGTCTTCTCAGAAGGAGTATAGCCGGGACGCTCAACATTTGTTGAATCCGCCATAAGGGCAAGCACACCCTTCTTTCCAAGCTCACCGAATCTCTGAAGATCGATCACACCACCGAATACCGGTGTATAGTCAACCTTAAAGTCTCCAGTATGAACTATGATTCCTGCAGGCGTAAATATGGCAAGGGCTGCCGAGTCTGCAATGGAATGATTGGTTCTGATAAACTCTATTCTGAAGCATCCGAGATTAATGGTCTGTCCATAAGTAACTACCTTTCTGCGGATGTTATCTACAAGGCCATGCTCCGTGAGTTTATACTCTATAAGTCCCATAGTAAGCTTTGTAGTATATATAGGTATATTTAATTCTTTTTCTATATATGGTATGGCGCCTATATGATCCTCATGTCCGTGAGTTACCACCATACCTCTTATCTTATTCTTGTTCTCCTTTAAGTATGTAATATCAGGAATGACAAGATCTATTCCGGGCATGTCATCATCCGGAAATGCGAGTCCTCCATCTATTACTATAATGTCATCTTCATACTCTATCGCGGTTATATTCATTCCTATCTGTTCAAGTCCGCCCAGCGGAATTATCTTTACTGCCGCATGATTTGATGACAGATTATTATCTATATTATTCAATTTATGCCTCCGAATCTCATCTGTTCATTTTTGTTTTTACTAAAACAACTCTGTCCTATTCCAATGTATTCAAATAGGACTTAAGTATTATGGCTGCCGCAATCTTATCTATGTAGGCTTTTCGTTCTGACGCAGGCACCCCCATGTCCTGCAGAACCTCATCAGCTTCTACCGTAGTAAGTCTTTCATCAACTTCTATAAATTCCAATCCTGTTCTTCGCGACAGTTCACTTATAAATGCACGAGTCTTCTCTGTTCTTTCTCCCTCAGAGCCATCCATGTTATATGGCATACCCACTACTATCTTCTCAACCGAGTACTGCTCTATTATCTTCTCCAGCTCCTGATAGGTTTTTCTGAGCTTACTGCTTCTTTCTCTGACAACAGTAGTTACCGGCTGAGCAGTGAACCCGAGCTCATCGGTTATAGCAACCCCTACCGTTTTATCCCCATAGTCCAGACCTAGAATTCTCATGTGATATCCTCTTCTTTAATCTTTTGTCAGCCGTGCTGACCAACCCAATTTTATTATAAAATTGGGAGAATCTTATTTCAGCCTGGTTTCTATGTAGTTCTCCATAAGAAGCTCAAGTATCTCGTCACGCTCCGCCTTCATGATAAGGCTGCGTGCTCCCTTATAGCTGGTGATATATGTCGGATCACCACTCATGATATATCCCACTATCTGATTAACAGGATTGTATCCCTTTTCAGATAGAGCTTCATATACTTCAGCAATGATGTCCGATACTTCTATAGTGTATTCTCTTCCAAGATCAATATCCTGTGTATGCTGACCATCGTAACCACTCATACCTTTTCACCTTCCTTTTCAATTAACAAAAAGCCTCATTCAAACTATTAGTGTAACATAAAAACCCAACTATAACAACCAATAGACAAAAATCCTTTTTTACTGCCTACATAACACGCCGATTCTTTTATCTATCAAATCCTTTATCTTCTTCTTTTCCTCATCATTCAAAGGCGATTCCTCACATAATCTATAATACGATTCTTTCTTTGAACACACTGAATCTATTAATTTATTTGCTGTCTTCTCATTTAATCCATAATTATCTGCAAGTGCGATAAAATCCTTTTTTCGCAGATTCTTCTTTTTCCCATTTAGCATGAGTGCCATTTCTTCATCATCTTCCGGTAAAACTATATTTACAGGAAGCATATCATAGGCACCGGATAAACGGTATTCTCTGCTTCCGGGATTTGTTTCAATCAAAGAGAAGTTTTTAAGATGCATATCTGAATTTCCGATCACATATGAAAAAACTATCCTGATAAAAAGCTCTGATAAATCAAATCCAACTATAGAAGAATACGATTTTACTATTTTACCACACTGTTCATATGAGCCTTTATACTTGTCAATTGTAAGCTTTTCGGACAACTGACAGAAATCTTCCATAGCATATTTTTCAATTTTTTCTCCTGCTATTTTTCTGTCTATCCTCCGCGTAATATAACTATAGGTTTTACCCGTCTTTATAAGCGCATGAGGTACTGTTCTTATTCCTGTCGCATCAGCCATTAACATACTTAATTGTTCATATTCCGGAAGAAAATCATATTCCCTAGTTGGCGGTTTGAGAATATAACCTGTCGGATAATCAACAACAGTAAGCCTATATCCATTATCGTCGGATAAATGTAGTGAAATCTTTTTCTGCACTCCTGCAACAGTTAATCTTTTATCAATATTAGCTACTGCCATTTTCTCAATTATTATATTCGAAATATCCAGTTCAGGAAGATTATCTGTATTAAAAAACGTTTTAATACATTTACTATGCCAACCACTCCGACACGATTCTTTATCCTTTAATTCTTTTCCACAGCAAAGACAAAACATAATCAGACCTCCTGCTCAATCCAAACATCGCCAATACAATCTCTGCATGTAGCAAGAAGCAAACCAAAGCGATCATTTACAGAAAGCTTCCAATTCTTTACAGCCAGATCTAAAAGCCATCCCTCAGGGATAAGTCCATCAAAAAACGGAAAAAGCGTCTTAGAATGATACTCTTTTTTTTCTAATGGCATAGTAATACTAACAGCTAATGCTTTGGGATCAGATAAGTAATCATCATCATATACAAAAAAGTATCCATCATCATTTTCAGAAATGACACCTGCAAATCTGTCCTGTATATATACTTTAGCACGTCTGTACTCTATCATAATAATTACTCTCTTTCAAAATCATGACTGACTCTTCCAGGAACAGCTTCCATACCAAACATCTTTAGAGCCTGATTTACTTTGTCCATCCGAACAGTCTCCTTTCCCTGTTCCAAATCTCTGACAAATCTAAGACCAAGGCCAGATCTGAGAGCAAACTCCTCCTGGGTTAATCCAAGCTTTTTTCTTTCAGTTTTTACATATCTACTAATCTCATTCATAATCCAATAATATACCCTATAAGGTATAAAGTCAACCTTTTATATATATTTTATACCTCAAAGGGTATAATCATACGATTCGCAGACTTTTTATACCTTTTCGGGCATATTTTCACTTCGTGTTTAACATCATATATTATGAAAAGAATTAGAAGGTATCCTAAAGAAAATCAAACTCCAGCTGGCTGTTCTTAGGCATATCTCCGAGGATGCCCAGCTCTGCCATTTTGTCTATTACGGTTCCTGATACCTTAGAACGGTCGCGGAGCTCCTGCTGTGACAGGAAGCGCCCCTGCTTTGCTGCTTCTTCAAGCTGCATGGCAGCCGCCTCGCCCATTCCTTCAATGGAAAGGAAGCTCGGCATGATCTTGCCGTCTATTATCTGGAATCGGTTTGCCTTTGCCTTGTATATATCAATTGGCAGGAACTCGAAGCCTCTTGCGTACATTTCCTTTACCAGCTTCATGTCGCGGTAGAGGAGCTGTTCTTTTGCGGACATCTGGTTCTTGTCCTTTGCCATGTATTCTGCCATCACACTGTCCAGGTGGTCCTCACCCAGACACATAACTTCATAGGAAAATGCGTCCGCTCTTATACTGTAATAAGCTGTATAGTAAGCCAGCGGATAATATATCTTAAAGTAGGCAACTCGCCAGGACATCATTACGTATGCCACGGCGTGAGCCTTCGGGAACATGTACTTGATCTGCTCGCAGCTCCAGATGTACCAGTCCGGCACCTCGTGCTCTTCCATCTTTTTTCTAAAGTCAGGCCATTCCTTACATTTGCCCTTTGCAACAAGTCCTTTACGAACTCGCTCCATGATGGTAAATGCGTCCCCCGGCTCCAGTCCCTGATAGATGAGGTAGACCATGATATCATCACGGCAGCAGATAGCAGATGACAGCTTACACTTGCCTTCCTGAATAAGAACCTGCGCATTTCCCAGCCACACGTCTGTACCGTGGGCCAGACCTGCTATACGGACCAGATCAGAGAAGCTCTGTGGATCCGCATCTATAAGCATCTGCATAGCGAACTCAGTACCGAACTCAGGGATACCCAGGGAACCAAGAGGAACCCCGTTCATATCTTCAGGCTTAATACCAAGAACGTCTGTGCTCTTAAAGAGGGACATAACCTTTTTATCATCCAGCGGAATATCAGTAGCCTTGATTCCCGTCAGGTCTTCAAGTCTCTTTATCATTGTAGGATCATCGTGTCCCAGAATATCAAACTTAAGCAGGTTATGCTCGATGGAGTGATAATCAAAATGCGTTGTTATGGTATCAACGGTCATATCATTTGCCGGCTTCTGCACCGGTGTAAAGCTGTATATCTCTTCAGTGTCGGGCATAACAATAATACCACCGGGATGCTGTCCTGTAGTTCTCTTTACATTTACGCAGCCCTTGGCCAGTCTCTCTATCTCTGCACGTCTCTTGGTTATGCCACGATTCTCACAATATTTAAGCACATATCCGTAGGCAGTCTTCTCTGCAACGGAACCAACTGTTCCGGCTCTGAAGGAATAATCCTCACCGAATATTTCACCGATATATGCATGGGCTCTAGGCTGATACTCACCGGAGAAGTTAAGGTCGATATCAGGCTCCTTGTCACCCTTGAATCCAAGGAAGGTTTCGAACGGTATATCATGTCCTTCCTTCTTCATCTTCGTTCCGCAGTGTGGGCAGTCAGCATCAGGCATATCGCAGCCGGACATACCTTCGTATTTCTTGATGCGTTCGCTGTCGAACTCCGTATAGAAACACTTCGGGCATATATAATGCGGCGGCAGCGGATTAACCTCTGTAATACCTGCCATGGTAGCCGCAAAGGATGATCCAACGGAACCTCTGGAGCCTACCAGATAGCCGTCATCATTTGACTTCCAAACCAGCTTCTGGGCTATGATGTACATAACCGAATAGCCGTTTCCTATGATGGAGTCAAGCTCCTTCTGTAGTCTATCTATAACCAGCTGTGGAGGATTCGGTCCGTAGATCTCATGCATCTTGCTTTCGCAGATATCACGAAGTATCTGGTCGGAATTCTCGATAACCGGAGGTGCCTTGTCGGGACGTACCGGTGATATCTTATTAATCCAGGATGCAACAAGATTGGTATTTGTAACAACCACCTCTTTTGCCTTATCCTCACCCAGATATGCAAACTCCTCCAGCATCTCTTCAGTGGTCCTGAAATAAAGCGGAGGCTGCTTCTCCATTTCCTCTCTTACGCTGTCAACCTTCTTAGGTTCCTCCTTGCCCTTGGCAAGCTTTTCTTCCATTATCTCTGCATCGGACTTCTTAGGTGCAGAACCCTTTCTTGCGCCCTCCAGGATAATGGTTCTGTAAATAGCATCTTCGGGTTCCAGGAAATGTACATCACCCGTAGCACATACAGGCTTGTCGTATTTCTCTCCCAGTTCTACTATCTTTCTGTTTATGTCACGAAGGTCCTCCTCATTTCGGATACCTTCTGTTTTTTCATCTTCTATGAGATATCTGTTATTTCCGATTGGCTGGATCTCCAGGTAATCAAAGAATCTTACTATTCTCTCCAGCTCGTCCTCTTCCGCTCCGTCAAGGATAGCTTGATAAAGCTCGCCCGAAGAACAGGCAGAACCAACAATAAGTCCTTCCCTGTATTTCTCGATAAGTGACATAGGAATCTTTGGTCTCTTGGTAACTCCCACGCCACCGAAATAATTAATATGTGCCTCGGAAACCAGTCTGTAGAGATTGGTTCTTCCGGTCTCATTTTTACAGAATATAACTCCGTGATAAGGTCTTGTCTTCCTTATCATATCCGGCGAAGCCTTGCCCTGCTTATTCAGATCATCCACAGTCTTAGCACCTGACTGATTTATCATCTTCATGAGATTGATGAAGATATCCGCAGTAACCTCTGCATCGTCGCATGCTCTGTGGTGATGAGCATTGGTAAGACCAAAATGTTTTGTAAGCTTATCCAGATTATATTTGCCAAGTTCCGGCAGGAATACATATGCAAGGGTCATGGTATCAAGAGCCGTGAAATCATATTCCAGACCAAGCCTTCTTGCATTCACCTTGATAAATGTTGTATCAAATGTTGCATTATGTGCCACAAGCATTGAGCCCTTTGCGAACTCCAAAAACTTCGGCAGGATCACATCTACAGTAGGTGCATTTCTTACCATTGCATCAGTAATGGATGTAAGCTTTGTAATGCTGTAAGGAATTGGGACCTCAGGGTTGATGAACTCCGAGAAGCGGCCGATTACATTTCCCGCTCTATCAAGTCTAACAGCACCGATCTCGATTATCTTACAGAACTTGAAAGAAAGTCCCGTGGTCTCTATATCGAAAACCGTATATTCTGAATCGAGGCTCTGACCGTGACTGTTCATAACAAGAGTCTTGATGTCATTTACGAAATAACCTTCCACGCCGTAAAGTATCTTGAAGTCTTCCGGTGCATTCTTTGCACCCTTCAGATATTTGTTAGCTGACGGGAAGTTCTGAACCACGCCGTGATCCGTAATTGCAATGGCATGGTGACCCCAGTCAATGGCACGCTGAATAGCGGTCTCCACAGGAAGAACAGCGTCCATCTCGCTCATCTGAGTATGAAGATGAAGCTCAACTCTCTTCTCCTCAGCTACGTCCTTACGGGCACTTCTTATATCATTTATTCTCTTTATACCGTTCACTGAACTGAGAACGATATCCTTTGCATAGCTATCATATCTGGCTGTGGCCTTCATCTGCACGAAGCAGCCCTCAGGCATATCCTCAAGGATCGGTCCCAGATCATCAGGAGACACAAAAAGCTTGAATCGTCGCCCGGCGTCAGATACTGCCGTCCGTAGGTCTGC
>JAFWSY010000156.1 GCA_017519155.1 Eubacterium sp. | reverse complement strand
CGCATCAGTCATTCCGGTCATTGTCATAAGGAAAAATACAAGAAGCGATGCGATCAGTATTGATGCCACATAACGTTTTCCACCTGCGGTAAACTGCCTGAAGGCAAGGCTTGGAGAAAGTGCTCTACCCTTTATCGGAAGTGTCAGCCTGCTGTCAAAGAACACTTCGCATCTTCCGCCGGATACGGCTCTCACAGGAGATATCGTTCCCACCTTTTGGGATATGAGCATTATGTATAACGCCGAGACGATAAGTATTCCCAGAAGGATCAGCAGACTCTGAACCAGTGCAACACCTCCGACTATCTTGATACCCACGATCGGTTCAAATACTCTCGGAAGATATATTACAACCGGAACAGATAATATAAGGCCTGCAACTGTTCCGATTATTTCCGCCAGCATATACTGTCCGAGAAATACCAGTTTCAGTCTGCGGCTGTCAAAACCCTGAGCCTTCAGAATTCCAAGGTCTGTATAATTCATTTCTATACTTGAGGAAATACTGTGTGACATTACTGCAAAGACTATAACCGACAGGATAATTACAAACGACAGGAAAATGTTCAGAATTATATCCGGCATAAGTCCGTGATAATACAGGCTGTCAGACCTGGTCAGAACACCCGATGCATAGCTTTCTATATCCGATGTTTTATTTATTTCCTGCGCAAACCTGTTATCGGTAAGCTTACAATTATCCGCTTTGGTAATATAAACTATCTCATATAAGTCCGCACTGAGGCTTAGATCATCAGCAATGGCCTTACTTCTGTTTTCCCAGATCCGATCAAAATCTTCTTTGCTTATAAACGGTACCTTTAGCGGCATAAAAGAGCTTCCGCATACCGGTTCTTCCACAAATCCCTTTATGGTAAATTCATAGGACGCACCTTCAAAATAAGCTGTAACAGTGTCCCCGATCATGAGATCATCGTAATCCTTCAGCGTTCTCGGAAGATAAACCTCACCTTTTGATAATTCCGGCACTTCCTTATCGAGGCCTGTCATATCTTCATTCCAGAGAGAATCAACCGTGTCGTTCTGCGCCACAAGCCTTATACTGAAGGATGCATTCTGTCCGTTGGAATAAGTACATTTATAGGGACACAGTGCATCACATACGTCAACTTTTCCAACCAGCGGATTATCTGCAAGTTCCCTGACCATTTCATCTGTCAGAAACTCACTTCTGATATTCAGAGTGATATTTGCATCATATTTACTGTCATATGCGCTCTCGATGGAATTCGGGAAATTTCTTTTAAGACTGACTATAACCGATACAGAAAGGGCAATGATCATCATAAGTATCAGGATGCCCTTGAAGGAACCCTTCTTATAACGAATATTTGCTCTGATAAGCTTTATTATATCCATAGCACGCCTCCTACCATGACATGGAAGAAAGCCATGCATTCACCTGAGCTTCACGGCTCTTCTCATCCTCCGGTTTATAAGAAGGCAGTATCATATCACCGATGATCTTTCCGTCTTCGATATAAAGAATTCTTGTCGCCCTGAGAGCCGCACGTATATCATGAGTAACCATGAGGATACTCTGTCCTTCACGATTACACTCTGTCAGAAGATCAAGAACCTCCACTGTGTTCTTTCGATTGAGCGCCCCTGTAGGTTCATCCGCAAATACCAGTGCCGGATGGTTTATGAGTGCTCTTGCTATGGCGCATCTCTGCTGCTCTCCTCCCGAACACTGAGCCGGAAGATGAGTTTTGATATCAGTAATATTCATTTTTTCAAGAAGACTGTCCGCAAAAGAATTAACCTCTTCCACAGAACGGCTTTTATCCAGATATCCGGGAACCGCTACATTTTCAAATAATGTAAGATTACTGACCAGATGAATCTGCTGGAATACAAAACCGAAATCGGTGCAGCGAAGCCTTGCCAGCTTCTTCTCGCTCATTTCCACAAGATTTTCACCTTTAAAGATAACCTCTCCCGCGGTTGCTCTGTCCATTCCACTGAGTGCGTAGAGCATGGTTGATTTACCGGAACCCGAGGATCCCATTATTACGGTAAAATCGCCTTCATAGATATCTAGATCCGCATCTGTGATCACATGTATCTGTCCGCCGTTATGGGCAAAGCTTTTGCTAAGTCCTCTTGCCGAAAGAATTGATTTTTTCATTCTGGATCTCTCCTCTTCTGTCATGATCTGTGGTTTATGATCACAGTTTAAATCAAATCTTATTAAGAAGTATTTAAGAGAAACCTATTTTTTAAACGGAAGGTGCACCACTGCTTCAAGTCCCTTTTCTCCGGAGGTATGATTGATAAGCTCTATACTTCCGCCGGATCGTTCGGCAATATACTTTACGATATAGAGTCCCAGGCCTGAGCCGTTTTCGGTACCTGTATTTTTCCCGCGATAAAACTTATCCGTAATAAACGGCATATCTTCATCCGGAATTCCCGGTCCCTTATCCCTGAAGTGTATGGAAACCATATCATCTGTTTGGGTAAGGGACACGGTAACATTTGTTTTTGCATATTTCCTCGAATTGTTGATCAGATTTTCCACGATCTGATTGATCCTCTTCCGGTCTGCATAAATCACCGGAGAAATG
>JAFWSY010000155.1 GCA_017519155.1 Eubacterium sp. | reverse complement strand
CTAGGCGCGCGCGGACGGCGTCGGAGATGACCGGGGCGAGCATCTTCGCAAGCGGCTGGCGCACGGGGATGCCCACCGTCAGATATCCATAGCCGATGCAAAAAAGCGGGGTTATACACCATGTAAAAAGTGTTACTAGATGGTATTTTGTATGCACGTTGCATACCAAATAAAAGTGAAAATTTTATATCATATTAAACAAAAAAACCTTAATTGATTTTAATTAAAGGAGATGTTTGATATGAATGAAAACAAAAATTCAGCACTTGGAATAGTAGCTCTGGTATTATCAATTCTGGGATGTACATTTGTTATAGGGGCAATACTTGCTATAATAGATTTATGTAAGAATGATGGACGAAAAAAAGTATTACCTATTATTTCACTTGTAATATGCGGAATATGGTTATTGGTAGGAATATTAGGTGGCAAAGGATTAAGCGAAAAGAATAATCAAAACTCAACAACTGATAATAATGTGATTACTACTGAAAACATAATTGTAGATACTACAGAAGAATCACAAAATTCAATCCCGGATGCGGTTACGGATTCTGAGATTACTACAGAAGCTGAGAAAACGGAAAGTTATTTTAAAGATAATATAATTGTAGTTGATGATTATACTATGAAAATTACGGACTGGAAGATAATTCCTGTTGGAGAAAAAGGAAATGAATATGGTGATTCTCCGGTTATCGCATTTTGGTATGACACAACAAATACCTCAGGAAAAGATATAGATCCCACATCTGCATGGATTTATATCATGAAGGCAGTTCAGGATAATGATCCGAATGCAATAAATGAATTAAATGTTGCAAGTCTGCCTGATGATCAGTTTTTGGATTCTCAGTTACAAACTATAAAAAAAGATGGAACAGTTTCCAATGCTGTGGCTTATAAATTAACTGATAACGAAACAGCCGTTGTCTTAACAGCTAAAAGTAGTATGCTTGGTGATTCGATTGGCTCAATGACTTTTGAGATTAAATAAACTTTAATAATTTGTGTTTGTGAAAATAAAGAAGCAACTATAGCTGATTAGTCGCTAAGAGTTGCTTCTTTTTGATTATATAGGAGTTCATTTGTTTCTTGCACTGAAAATCCTCGATTAATTGAGTATATTATAAGAGAATCTCTTTTAACCTTGGGATAAAGAATTCCGAGATTAAGTATTTCAAGAAAGCGTATTGTTTCTGATAGAGTAAAATGCGTGGCTAAACATAGTGCTATTGCATTGTCTCTTCCAGGTTTTCGGGTTCCGTTTAGGATTTGGTAGCAATATGTTCTGCTGATGCCGCTTTTGTGAGCAATTTCGCTTTTTTTGATATTATGCTTAATTCTTATAGTTTCAAAATAATCATAATAATTCATATCTTTATAGCTATCTATACTATCTAGATAAGATTTTAGATTTTCTTCGGTTTGGGTATCATTAAGAATATCCAATAAATCGTTTGTTGTTTTCAATAATTTGCTCCTTTATAATTAAGATACTGTAATTATATATATAAACTAAGGATAGAACAATGACAAATATTCAGAAAATAATTTCAGATTATATAGATAATTCATATGTTTTTGTTGACTGGCTTGATAAAAAGCATAATGTTCAGTTGGTTAAAAGCAGAATAGATAATGGTATATATGTTTGTAAATTTAAAAATCAGTATAATATTGAAATATATAATAAGCTAATGGCAGAGAATATAGAGAATATACCTCATATATTCGAGTTGATGGAGACTGAAAGAGGTTTGATTGTAATAGAAGATTATATTGAAGGTACCAGACTTGATCAGATTGAATTATCAACAGTTTATAATAATAAAAATATTGAAGAAACCATATGTGAAATCGGTATAAAAATATGCAGGATACTGAATGAGCTGCATCAGATGAATCCGCCTGTAATTCATAGAGACATAAAGCCTCAGAATATAATTATATCTAATGGAGAGCCATATTTGATAGATTTTAATATCGCTAAGGAGTTTTCCGGGATTAAGACTAAGGATACATTTATTATGGGGACAAGAGATTATGCCGCCCCTGAACAATATGGTTTTTCAGAAAGCGATGCAAGAACGGATATTTATGGGTTGGGGGCAACAATAAGATTTTTGATAAATAAAGAAAATCTAGATTCACCTAAATTAACTGCTATTGTAAAAAAAGCTACAGAAATAGATTCAGATAATAGATATCAAAATGCTGATGAAATGATAAATGCTCTTAAATGTACGAAACAAGAAGAGAAAACCAGTTTATTAAAAAAATATGCGCTTCCCGGTTTTCGGAGAGGTAATATATTTTTTATAATCATTTCTTCTTTGTTTTATTTGCTTTGGGGATATATATGCTTTACATTCGAAATGAGTCCGAATCAATATACTGGTTTTTCTGCCTTTATGTATAATTGGATGGGGAGAATATTTTTGATATTAATATCTTTTTTTACTATATCGTTATGTTCTAACTATTTAGGAATACAGGATAGGTTGTTAAAAAGATTAAATATATATAATCCTGGGAAAATTAAAAGGTTTCTGATAGTGATATTGACATTATTCCTTATATTCTCGATATTGTTTTCGTTATGGGTGTTAATATCATTCATATATTTTAAGCTTGTATAGGATACTTGACGAAAGTCTGTTTATGGTGTAAATTTATTTAGTTAGTGTATTTCTACATTATATAGGGGAAAAATTATCTTATACAGGAGTAATGTGATATGTCTTATATAGCATCAGCATTTGGTGTGGTATTTAAACTGTGTTACAGCATTGGATTTCAGAATTATCTCGTGGCAGTGGTGCTCTTTACCATTCTTTCAAAGATCATTCTTCTTCCAATCAGCATATGGACACAGAAGAACAGTATTAAGATGGTTATTATGCAGCCGAGACTTAACATGATAAAGGTTAAGTATTTTGGCGATAAGGACAAGATAGCAGATGAAACAACTGAGCTTTATAAGAAGGAGCATTATAATCCGTTTCTTACTATTATCCCAACTATTATTCAGATAGCTCTGCTTCTCGGAATCATACATGTGGTTAGAAATCCTCAGCTTGCAAGCCTTAGCGAAAGCGCTATGGAAATCGCAGGTATCAGATTTCAGGATTATCCAAATGTAGTCGGAGGAGCTTATCTTCTTATGCCTGTTCTTGCAGGACTTTCAGCACTTATTCTTGGACTTGCTCAGAATAAGCTGAATCCGCTTCAGGCTGAACAGTCAGGTGCAGGACAGATAAGTACACTTGCTATTTCCGTAGGTATCTCACTTGTCTTAGGATTCTTTGTTCCTATGGCGGTAGGTTTCTACTGGATATGCAGTAATCTTTTTACCATAGTACAGCAGGTGCTCTTAAATCTTATTATCAATCCAAATAAATATATTGATCATGAAGCTCTTGAGGACAGCCGTAAACAGCTGGCTGAGCTTACAAATATGGGAAGCGGTGATGTAACAAAGGAGCAGAAGGCCAAAGAGAAGGCTGATTACAAGAAGTTCTTCAGTGTAGCTAATAAGCATCTTGTGTTCTATTCAGAGAAGAATGGTTTCTACAAGTATTTCGAGGATACAATTAAGTATCTTCTTGAGCATACTAATGTTACAATACATTATGTGACAAGTGATCCCAACGATCAGATCTTTGAAATGGAAAAAGAGAATCCTCATATCAGAGGATATTATATAGGCGAGAAAAGACTTATCACTCTTATGATGAAGATGGATGCGGATATGGTTGTTATGACTATGTCTGATCTGGAGAATTATCATATCAAGAGAAGTTATGTAAGAAAAGATGTGGAATATGTATACATGTTCCATTATCCTCTCAGTACTCATATGGTACTTCATACTGGAGCTCTTGATCATTATGATACTATCCTCTGCGTCGGTGATTTCCAGATTCCTGAAATCAGAAAGCAGGAAGAAATTCACAAGCTGCCTGAAAAGAAACTTGTTGTTACGGGTTATGGTCAGCTGGAGAAACTTCAGGCTGCTTATGATAAGATAAAGGATAACCTTAAGAAGGGTAATAAGATTCTTATTGCTCCGTCATGGCAGGAAGGAAATATTCTTGATTCCTGCATAGATGACATGCTTAAGGGACTTCTCGGAAAGGGCTTCAATGTACATGTAAGACCTCATCCTGAGTACGTAAAGAGATACGGTTCAAGAATGGATGCCATTGTTAAACGTTATGAGGATTATGATGGCGATGATCTTACATTTGAGCTTGACTTTACAAAGAATGATTCTATCTTTGATTCGGATGTTGCTATATCAGACTGGTCGGGAACTACCTATGAGTTCTCGTTTGTAACAGGTAAGCCTTGTGTCTTTATTGATACACCTATGAAGGTCAATAATCCTAACTACAAGGAAATCGGTATAGAACCGCTTGAGATAAGCCTTAGAGATAAGGTTGGTATCAGAATGAATCCTGAGAAGCTTGAGGGTATCGCAGATACAGTTCGCGACCTGATAGACAGACAGGATGAATATATAAAGAATAACATTGATATACGAAATGAACTCATAGCTAACTATGGACACAGTGGAGAAGAGAGTGCCAAGTATATCATTAACAGCTTGAAAGAAAAGGCACAAAAGAGAAAAGAAGAGAAATAAGGAAAATCATTTTATCTAAGCAAAGGAGAAAACAAAATGATACTTTACATCGATCCGTCAGTAACAACTTATATTATCCAGGCAGTTGCAGCCATTGTTATAGCAGGTGGTGCTGTAATATCTGTATTCTGGAGAAAAGCAAAGAAGAAGGTTAGCAAGACACTCAACATAGATGAGAACAGCAAGAAGGAAGTTGAAGACGAGATTCAGGAATTTGATGCTGCTACAGATGCAGTGGAAAAGGTTGAAGAAGCTTCAAAATAATGATGGCGATCTGAGCTTTTTGTGAAGGATCAAATAACAAGGAGATTAGCATATGAAAGCATTGATTCTGAATTCCGGTCTTGGCAGCCGTATGGGAGTTCTCACTTGTGAGCATCCCAAATGTATGACTGAGGTATCTTCCACAGATACTATCCTCAGCCGTCAGCTGAGACTTATAGAGGCAATGGGAATAACAGAAGTAGTCATGACTACAGGCTACTATGATACAGTACTTATGAAGTATTGTGATTCTCTTGATCTGTCTCTGAATATTACTTTTGTAAATAATCCGATTTATGACAAGACAAATTATATTTATTCCATTTACTGTGCAAAGGATTATCTCCGTGACCAGGATATAGTCTTCATGCATGGTGATCTGGTATTTGAGCAGAGTGTTCTTGAGGACCTTATCTCTTGTCCTGAGAGCTGCATGAAGGTAAGCTCTACAATACCGCTTCCTGAGAAAGACTTTAAGGCAGTGGTTAAGGATGGTCTTGTAAAGAAGGTTGCCATTGACTGCTTCGATGATGCAATGGAGGCACAGGCTCTTTATAAGCTGAACAAGGAGGACTGGAACCTCTGGCTGGATAAGATTGAAGAGTTCTGCGAGAACGATAATAGAAAAGTATATGCAGAGAACGCATTTAACGAGATATCAGATGTATGCCATATCAAGGCATATGACGTTGAAGACAGACTCTGCTCCGAAATAGATACACCTGAGGATCTTGAGATAGTTTCCAAGAAGCTTCATGAGATAACACACAGAAGAGTATATATGTGCTTTTCAACAGATGTTATCCACAGCGGACATATTGCTATCATAAAGAAAGCAGCTGCACTTGGTAAGCTGGTTGTAGGTGTGCTTTCAGATGAAGCAGTTGCAAGCTATAAGAGATATCCTCTTATAAGCTTTGATGAGAGAAAAGCTCTTATCGCAAATATAAAGGGTGTTACTAAGGTGGTTGAGCAGAAAGAGCTCAGCTACAAGAACATACTTAATGAATTAAAACCTTACTACGTTGTCCACGGAGATGACTGGTGTACAGGTTTCCAGAAGCCTATCAGAGAAGAGGTTATAAGTATCCTCGAGAGCTATGGCGGACATCTTGTTGAGTATCCTTATTCAAAGGATGCTAAGTATGATGAGCTTGACAGAGCTTCAAGAGCAGAGCTTTCCATGCCGGATATGAGACGTGGAAGACTTCGTAAGCTTATAGCTATGAAGGGCTGCATAAATGCCATAGAGGCACATTCAGGTATTACAGGTCTTATTGCTGAGAAGACAACAGTTCTTCAGGATGGAAAGACTTATCAGTTCGATGCTATGTGGGTTTCTTCACTTTGCGATTCAACAGCAAAGGGTAAGCCTGATATCGAACTTGTAGATATGACTTCAAGATTCAGAACCATAGATGATATCATGGAAGTAACCACAAAGCCTATTATCTTCGATGGAGATACAGGCGGACTTACAGAGCACTTTGTTTATACTGTACGTTCCCTTGAGCGTATGGGTGTATCCATGGTTATTATCGAGGATAAATGCGGTCTTAAGAAGAATTCTCTCTTCGGTACTGAGGTACAGCAGACACAGGATTCCATCGAGAATTTCTGTGAGAAGATAAAGGCCGGTAAGAAGGCTCAGAAGACAAAAGATTTCATGATCTGTGCAAGAATAGAAAGTCTTATACTTGAGCAGGGAATGGATGATGCACTTGAAAGAGCCTTTGCATTTGCAGGCGCAGGTGCTGATGCGATAATGATCCACAGCCGCCGCAAGGAACCGGATGAGATATTTGAATTTATCGAGAAGTTCCGTGAGAAGGACAGTACTACACCAATCGTGCTTGTTCCTACAAGCTTCAATACAGTATATGAAAGCGAGTTCAAGGAGCGTGGAGCTAATGTGATCATCTACGCCAACCAGCTCACAAGAACAGGCTTCCCTGCTATGCAGGATGCTGCAAGAACTATACTTGAGAATCACAGAGCAAAGGAATGCGATGATAAGTGTATGTCAATCAAAGACATCATCACACTTATTCCTGAGGAATAAAGATTTATGAATCAACAGATTATTACTTCGACAAATGAATTCGAAGCTTTAGATAACTGGATATCAGCTAACAATATCAGTAAGCTTTTTCTGGTCTGTGATACTTCCTTTCAGTTTCTTACAGAAATAAGAAAGTACATCGAGCAGATAGAAGAAACCGGTCATACACCTTCGGGCACTGAGCTTAAGGTAGTAAGATTCGATGACTTCCAACCGAATCCTTTATATGATTCTGTTGTAAAGGGAGTCAGGCTTTTCCGTGAGTCCGGAAGTGAAGCTATTATGGCTGTGGGAGGCGGTTCTGCAATAGACGTAGCCAAGTGTATCAAGCTGTACTCCAATATGGACAGTGAAGGTGCTGAGGGTGCATTTCTTAGGATTGACATAGTTCCGAATGATGTTCCTTTTATTGCTATGCCGACAACAGCCGGTACAGGCTCTGAGGCTACCAGATATGCAGTTATTTATTACGAGGGAAAGAAACAGTCGGTTGCTGATCTGAGTGCTATTCCGGGAACGGTTCTGATGGACAGCAGTGTTCTTAAGACACTTCCCGAGTATCAGAAGAAGAGTACCATGATGGATGCATTCTGCCATTCCATCGAATCCTTCTGGTCGGTTAATTCCACAGAAGAAAGCAAGGGTTACAGCAGACAGGCTTTGAAAATCATCATGGATAACATGGGTGGATATCTGGCCAATACTGAAGAAGGTAACAGCAATATGCTCATTGCTGCTAATCTTGCCGGCAAAGCAATCAACATCACTCAGACTACTGCAGGCCACGCCATGTGCTATAAGATAACTAGTCTGTACAAGGCTGCACACGGTCACGCTGCTATACTTTGTGACAGAGTACTTTTTCCGTGGATGCTGGAGAATACAGACAGATGCATCGACCCTAGAGGTGAGCAGTACCTGATATCAGTCTTTGATGAAATCGCAGAA
Source organism: Eubacterium sp. (assembly GCA_017519155.1). Lineage (GTDB taxonomy): Bacteria > Bacillota > Clostridia > Lachnospirales > Lachnospiraceae > Eubacterium_Q. Next base: position 1,470 of record JAFWSY010000155.1, on the reverse strand, counting down.
GCCATGGGCTGTGCTACACCGAAGGATGCTGCAGCTAAAGTCGAAGAAATATTTGAGAAACTGGGTCTTGAGATTCCTGTAGCTAAAGAGGAAGACTTTGCAGAACTTAAAACCTCAGTCAATCCGGTCAGACTCAAGAATCATCCTATAGCATTGGACGAAGAAACAATCGAAAAGCTATATAGAAAAATACTCAACTAAAAAAGATGACAAATTATCATCAGATGAAAAACTGTCATCTTTTGATAATAGTATATATAGAAGAGGAAAAAGAATGAAAGTAGAAGAATTAGTAAGTGTAATCAATTCAGATTTTTATGCAGGTGTTCCTGACAGCCTTCTGGCTGCTCTTGGAAACTATCTGGTTCAGACCTACGGCGTTACACCTGAACATCATGTTATTGCTGCTAATGAGGGAAATGCTGTGGCAGCCGCTGCAGGTTATCACTTTGCTACCGGCAAAGTTCCTGTAGTGTATATGCAGAATTCTGGACAGGGTAATATCGTTAATCCTGTTGCTTCTCTTTGCAACGAGAAGGTTTATGCTATACCAATGCTTTACATAGTTGGCTGGAGAGGTGAGCCGGGTGTTCATGATGAGCCTCAGCATATATTCCAGGGTGAGATTACACTTAAGCTTCTTGAAGATATGGATGTTCCTTATATGATAATCGATAAGGATACAACAGCAGCTGATGTTGAAGCAAAGATGAAAGAGTTTAATGAGCTTTTTGCTCAGGGCAAGCAGGCTTCTTTTGTTGTAAGAAAGGGTGCACTTACTTATGACAATAACCCTGAATATACAAATGATTATCTTATGACTAGAGAAGAGATAATCAGTCACATCATCGATGTATCAAGGGATGATATCGTTGTTGCTACAACAGGTAAGACAGGACGTGAGCTCTTCGAGCTGAGAGAAGCCAGAGAAGAAGGTCATGAGAAGGACTTCCTTACTGTAGGTTCCATGGGACACAGTTCATCCATCGCTCTTGGTATCGCTGCCCAGAAGAAAGACAGAAGAGTATGGGTTATTGATGGAGACGGAGCTATGCTTATGCACATGGGCGGTATGGCAGTTATCGGTTCTTCTGACGTAGATAACCTGGTTCATATAGTGATCAACAACGGTGCTCATGAATCAGTAGGCGGACTTCCTACTGTAGCTGAAAAGATAGATATCCTTAAGATAGCTGAGGGCTGTGGTTATACTTCAGTTTCATCTGTAAGAGATGCAGAGTCACTTGATAAAAAGCTCAGCGAGATAAAGGATGCAAAGGGAAGAGTATTCCTTGAGATTAAGAGCCGTATAGGTTCCCGTGCAGATCTCGGAAGACCGACCATTCCTGCAAGAATCAATAAAGAGAACTTCATGGAGTATCTTAAATAATATATCCATTTATTATAGTTGAATATTCAGAATCGGGCAGTGTCACTGCTCGATTTTTTTGTTTATAATAGCGCTTGATT
>JAFWSY010000154.1 GCA_017519155.1 Eubacterium sp. | reverse complement strand
TCTACTTTGGTCAATCTCATTTCCAGACTTTATGACGTAAATGAAGGAAGCATCAAGATAGATGGTACTGATGTAAAAGACCTGGCACTTACGGATCTGAGAAGAAACGTTGCCATGGTTTCGCAGGATACATATATTTTCATGGGTTCTGTTGCAAAGAATATAGCTTACGGAAATGAAAATGCATCAAGAGCAGATATCATACGTGCGGCTAAACTGGCGAGTGCTCATGATTTTATATCAAAGCTTCCTGATGGATATGACACTATCATCGGAGCTTCGGGTAAGGACCTGTCGGGAGGAGAGAAGCAGAGAATCTCAATTGCCAGAGCAATACTTGCCGATCCGAAGATACTTATACTTGATGAAGCTACAGCCAGCGTGGATACGGAAACTGAGAAGGCTATTCAAAATTCACTCAGGTTCCTGGTTCAGGGAAGAACAACCCTTTCCATAGCCCACAGGCTTTCAACTCTCAGGGATGCAGACAGACTTATAGTAATTGACGGTGGACGTATAGTTGAGGAAGGAACAGAAGAAGAACTCAGCCGATTAGAGGATGGAATCTTCCATAACCTGTCTGAACTTCAGAATAAATCACTGGCACTTAATGCATTCTAAAAGGTCATGCAGATATGACCTGAATAGTTACTAATTGCGATATATAAATGAAAAGGAATTAGATATGGCAGATCAGGTAGTAAATATATATGAGAAAAAAGCCGAGGAAATGACGGCGATACATATCATTACAAAGAAGGATAAGTTTGAACAGACAGAGGGCGGCTTCGTAAGTCTTGACTATGATGGAGTTCATTATGACCGGATAAAGGTTATAAGACTGTTTCCATTTTCCGATGCTGACAAGTTCATATCCATAAGAGAATATGGAAATGGTGAAAGAGAGATCGGAATAATTGAAGATCTAAGTGAAATGTCTGAAGAAACAAGAAAGATTCTTGAGAAACAGCTTAATCTTAGATACTTCACTCCGATCATCGAGAAGATATACAGTATCAAGGATGAATACGGCTATGCATACTTTCATGTACTGACCGATAAGGGGGAATGCAAATTCTCAATCAATATGGGTTCAAATGCAGTTACAAAGCTGTCTGATACAAGGCTTATTATTCAGGATGTAGATGAGAACAGGTTCGAGATAAGAGATGTGGAGAAGCTGACACAGAAAGAGAAGAGGATGCTGGATCTGTTCTTGTAAGAATAAGCTTGTGTGAACGCAAGTCTGACATCTATAAAGAAAGGTCAATGTATAGATATGATTTTAAGATATAAACTCCAAGAGAATATAGAACGGAAAATTGAATTGGAAGGGGATGAAAGAATATACTATGCAGTGCCCGTTGATATTGATGAAAACGGGAGCTGGACAGATGACTCCTTTCTGGTGGTAACAACTCAAAAAATCTATATATTCAGAGGAGATGACGAGGAAAAATATAATATAAAAGACCTGAGTGAAGTAAGTGCCGAACCGGGAATCGGAGGCGGTATTCTCACAGTCAGACATAAGGGGACAGATAAGATACTTGTTCATTATTCTTCAAAGCATCTCAGCAGGTATGCCTATGTTGCCAGAGGAATCAGTATTCTGATATCCGGGCGTTTTGAAGAGGTTGAGAGTAATGAGTATGAGAAGATATGTCCTGTATGCGGACATGTCATTCCGGGTACTAAGCACTGTCCCAAGTGTTCTAAAGAGGGAGGCTTCTTAAGTGTATTTATGAAGATGGGCCGGCCTTATAAAAAGGAGTTTGCCGGTATATTTCTTCTGATGGTTCTGGTTGCGGTAACCACACTTCTGAATCCTGAGATACAGAAGCACCTCATAAATGATGTATTAAGAGAGGGCGGAAGACTTAAGGATGCGCTGGTGTTCTTATGCATCATGTTTTCGCTGAGCGTTGCCATAGTTATTATCAATATACTTAAAAGTAATGCAACTGCGAAGCTGGGAGCAAGGATATCTGCAGATCTCAGAGTGGAGCTTTTTAAGAAGTATCAGGCGCTTCCGTTGGAATTTATAAATGACAGAAGACCGGGTGAGCTGCTTAACAGGATTATCCAGGATACAGTATATATCCGTCAGTTTATGGAAGACGTATTCTGCAATCTGTTTGCCATATTTTTTATATTTATCTGGGACATTATTTTCATGCTCATACTGAATGTAAAGCTGGCGCTGCTTACATTTATCTGCGTGCCGATTTTGTCGGTGCTCATGCTGTCCCTCAGGAAAACCATTCACAGGATATACCATCTTCAGTTTAAAAAGAATGATGATGTATCAAGTGACCTGCAGGATGTTATCTCAGGTATGCGTGTTGTAAAAACCTACGGAAAAGAAAAGGTTGAATCAGAACGCTTCAAGGAGCTGTCAACACAGTATGCAGGTATAACGAAAAGAAACGACCGCTTCTGGGCTATGTTCGATTTTGTTCTGGCATTCTTTATGGGAATGGGCGTTGTAATAGTTGTTTACTTCGGTGGAAACGACGTATTTGCAGGAAAGATGTCTGCAGGAGAACTGTATCAGTTCATTTCATATACACTGCTTTTGTTCCAGTATATTAACTGGCTGGGCAGGCTTCCACAGGAGCTTTCCAGACTTACAAGCAGTCTTGAGAGAATATATGACGTTCTGGCTCAGGATGTTACGCCTGAAGCCGAAAATGTACATGATATAGATATAAAGGGTGAGGTAACCTTCGAGCATTCAACCTTTGGTTATAAATCCTATCAGCCGGTGCTTGAGGACATCAATGCGGTGATCAAACCGGGAGAGATGATAGGTATAGTCGGTGCATCCGGAACAGGTAAATCAACCCTTATCAACCTTCTTATGGGACTTTATCAGATAGATGACGGAAGACTTCTGATAGATGGACAGGATATGAGAGAGATAAGCAGAGCGTCCTATCATTCGCAGCTTGGTGTGGTACTTCAGGAAACCTTCCTGTTCTCAGGAACCATAATAGATAATATCAGATTCTCGAAACCGGAGGCATCCTATGAGGAAATAATCAGGGCAGCCAAGCTGGCAAATGCCCATGACTTCATCAGTAAGCTTCCTGATGGTTATAATACCTATGTGGGAGAAAAAGGGTATACCCTCTCAGGTGGTGAGAGGCAGCGTATAGCTATTGCAAGAGCCATACTTCCTGATCCGAAGCTGCTGATCCTTGATGAAGCAACAGCAAGTCTTGATACAGAAAGCGAATTCATGATTCAGACCGCACTGGAAAGACTGACCAAGGGTAAGACTACATTTGCCATAGCTCACAGATTATCAACTCTGAAAAATGCCGACAGGATAATGGTCATAGACGGCAGAAGGATAGCGGAGATAGGAACACATGCTGAGCTGCTGGAAAAGAAGGGTATCTATTACAACCTGTTTACGGCTCAGATCAGTGGATAAAAAGCTATCAGACAGGTGGCTTACATGCATGCAAAAATAAGTTGCATAATGAATAAAAAGAATATATAATAGTCAATGCTGATTTGTTAAAGAGTCAGCATTGACAGAGTATATAGTGCAGTAATCTGCATAGTACTCGGCCGGCGTGGCGGAATTGGCAGACGCCCGGGACTTAAAATCCCGTGAGGAGCGATCCTCGTACCGGTTCGACCCCGGTCGCCGGCACAGACAATAATGGAGCTCAAGCCCTTGATTTATCTGGGCTTGAGCTCTTTCTTTGTTAATCCAAGTCGGGGTTAACATAGGTTAACAATGCTTTTCCAACTTCAAAGTCTCGAATTGCCCTTTCTTTATCGGTTGAATCAAATATGTCGTAATTGTAAGCCTTTTGTGTAGTCTTTATATCACTGTGACCGAGTTGTTTTTGAACAAACTTCTCGGGGTAGCCTGCTGCCAGTAAGTTTGCCGAGTAAGTTTTTCTAAGCTTATGCATAGACCGTACAGGGATATTGATTTCTCTACACACACGCCTAATTGTTTTGTCAAAATTGTAGCTTCTTTCCCATTCAGCCTTATTAGGATTTCTTGAAGGGAATAACCACTCTGAGTTTGAATCTGAAAGACTAATTAACGTTCAAGTATTTATTTAGCAGTTTCAGATAATTCAACTGTTCTATTGTGGTTCTTTTTTGTGT
>JAFWSY010000008.1 GCA_017519155.1 Eubacterium sp. | reverse complement strand
GGTATCAATCGGGAACAGGCTCTCCAAAGACAGATTGTTCGTAAATGTGGTCATGTCCGACGATAAAGCCGCGATGCAGGATTTCAGAGATTTCCTGGTATGTTCTTTGGATTATCTACGATATCAGCTATTGTTGCATTGATTCCTGCATCATCCTTAAGCTTAAGGATTCCTTCCTGCTGAAGAAGAAGAAGTGCTCTTGCTTCGTTTGTTACATTGTTAGGTACTGCAACTGATGCTCCGTCAGGAAGCTGTGAAAGATCTGAAGTCTGTCCTGCATATACACCAAATGGCTCATAGTGAACTGCCCCGATAGATACAAGGTCTGATCCGTTTTCTTCATTAAACTGCTCCAGATAAGGAACATGCTGGAAATAATTTGCATCAAGGCTTCCTTCGATAACGCCTGTGTTAGGTGTAACTGAATCCTCAAGCTGAACTATCTCAAGTGTGATTCCCTGTTCTGCAAGGATTGGCTTTGCAACTTCAAGTATCTCTGAGTGAGGAGTTATATTTGCTCCAACCTTGATTGTTACAGGATCACCTGTGTATGTGAAGTTGAGTGCCTCGGTTGAATCACCCTTTGTTGAAGTAAGCACATCTGACTCTTCAGTGGTTTCCTTCTCAAGTTTTGCTTCCTCGCTGGCTTCTGTTTCAGCCTCTGTCTCAGCCTCTGCCTTTTCAACCACTGCTTCTGTTGTAACACTTCCTGTATCTGATGATGATCCACATCCTGCAAGACCGATTGCAAATGTAAGTGCTGCTGTAATTCCTAATAATTTCTTTCTCATTGTTTATTCCTCCTATTATGTCCTTTATGAGGTGCCGGCTCTATTGGGGTTTTGTCCGACACCGAACACACTTTTGTTTTGATGGTTAAACTATAAAGCATTTCATTCAACAAAACAAATCCTTAAAATTTATACATAGTTATAACTTTCACCTATAACAAAAAGGCGACAGTTTGAACCAGTAAGAAAAGGTGACAGTTTGAACCAGGTTCAAACTGTCACCTTTTTACATACACTTATATTCAGCTCTTTCTGACTCTCTTTGAGAGGAGTCCACCCGACTCCTGTACTATCCAAACCATGATCACCAGAATTGCCACTGTTATCCAGAGTACGTCCTTCTGATATCTGTAATAACCATACTGAAGTGCCAGAGCACCAAGTCCACCACCGCCGATAACTCCTGCCATTGCTGAGTATCCAAGTACTGTGGCTATGTTAATTGCTGCACCCAGAAGAAGAGATGGCCCTGCTTCCGGCAGTATAAAATGCGTTATTATGAAGAAGGGGCTGGCACCCATGGAATTCGCTGCTTCTATTATCCCCGAAGGAACCTCGTTAAGGGATGATTCCACCATGCGGGCTACTATGGGGATAGCACCAATGGTAAGTGGTACTATGGATGCTGTGGTTCCGATGGATGAACCCACGATGAATCTGGTTACCGGAATAAGGAGCACCAAAAGGATCAGAAACGGCAGCGAGCGACTTACATTTACCACAGCTCCTACCACTGTATTCACTACCTTGTTCTCAAGTATTCTTCCCTTGGATGTTGTATATAACAGGATTCCCAGGGGAAGTCCGACTATATATGCAAAGAGTGATGCCCAGAATGTCATCTGAAGGGTTTCAAAGATTCCTTTTATTATTGCATCTCTTATAAATTCGTTCATGTTTATTCCTCCAACATTTATTTTGTTTCTCGAATAATCTATTTATGCTTTCCCGAAATAATTTGAATCAGACTGCAGCTACGCTGAGTCCGCTGTTTATAAAGAAGTCTTTAATCTGACTTTGTTCATCTTCACTTTCCGGTAGTTCCAGCACCATCTGACCGTAGCCTATTCCGCCGACGCTCTTTATATTTGCACTGAGTATATTCACCTTCTTACCGGTTTTCTCCACAAGATTTGCAATAAAAGGTTCACTTGCCGACTGTCCGTTGAAGACTACTCTCAGCAGACGATTGTCAGGAATAGCCGTTTCAAATGCGTCCTGAATATCTGCTACATTCTGAGGAAGCACCAGACTTTTTGCAGCTTCTGATTTAGGAGAAGTAAAGACTTCCGTCACATCTCCTATCTCTGCCAGCTCACCCTTATCTATGATTGCTACTCTGTCACATATCTTTTCAACAACTGACATCTCATGAGTAATGATCACCACAGTAAGTCCTCTGGTTTTATTTATCTCCTGAAGAAGTGTCAGTATCTCTTCTGTTATCTTCGGATCCAGTGCAGAGGTTGCTTCATCACAAAGAAGAACCTTAGGGCTTACTGTAAGAGCTCTTGCTATGGCAACACGTTGACGCTGTCCGCCTGAGAGCTGTGAAGGATAGCTCTTTGCCTTATCCTCCAGACCCACAACCCTGAGCATCTCCAGTGCAGTTTCCTTCCTTTCCTTTCTTCCTACCCTGGCTATCTTGAGGGGAAGCATTACATTTTCCAGGACCGTCTTCTGATTAAGCAGATTGAAGCTCTGGAATATCATGGATATAAAACCTCGTATCCGCCGTAGTTCCTTATTCTTAAGTTTACTCAGATCCTGTCCGTAGAAGCTGACCTCACCTTCAGTCACCTCCTCCAGTCGGTTCAGAGTTCTTACCAGAGTGGATTTGCCGGCACCACTCATACCGATTATTCCGAAAATCTCACCTTCATATATATCCAGGCTCACATCTTTAAGTGCGGTGAACTCCTTTCCTTCGTTCTTATATACCTTAGTTATATTTTTTAATTCAAAAACTTTGTTTGGTTCTGCCATAGTATTCTCCTTTAACAAGTTAATCGCTTACACTATATAGCCTGCTGTAGTTAAAGACAAATACCCCTTTCTTATACGTAGGTATAGCTTTCGCCTATACCCATCTGTTCTCTCCTATTTCTATTACGGTCTCCCCAAAAAGAAACTCTTGCAGACAACCTCTTCATAGTTTATGATGTTTTGAGCTTACAGTTACTAATTAAGTCAAATGTATTCAATCGGGAAAGTTAATAAAATGCTTAGAAAAATCATTTATAAACATAGATATAGGCTCCACCACAAAGGATGAAGCCTATATCAGGAATTTATTAGGAAAAACACTGGCTTATTTAAGACGAGTCTTTTCGTTTCTTTCAACTTGAACAACCGTACCATCCTGAACGACGAGGGTTATATATCCGTATTTCAGATCACTCAGATACTGACGAACCACCGGTTCAACATCTTTTTCAAAATCAATCTTTATTGTATTATCTTTACTCATATTTCTCCTCCGTGTTTTTCTTTTATATTACTATTTGACCTTTGACACTTACGTCTCATATATCATTAGTCTACTTCACACCGGATTGTTTGTAAAATATGTAAAAAATTGAATGGGTTATAAACTAATCCAATATACTCGGTACATCCCGGAACTCATATTCGTTCTCTCGAACCTCGTCCGGATCCGTCTTTGTTTTTGATGCCAGAAGACGTTTTGTATATTCATGTTTCGGGTTATTATACACCTCTTCTGTATCTCCGCTTTCAACTATTTCTCCAAGATACATTACCACTACTTTGTTACATATATTTCTTACTACATTAAGGTCGTGAGAGATAAATATGATTCCTATATCCAGTTCCTTATGCAGCTTAACAAGCAGTTTCAGAATATCTCCTCTGATGGATACATCCAGTGCCGAAACAGCTTCATCTGCAATGAGTAGCTTAGGCTGTATGAGAAGAGCTCTGACTATCGCAAATCTCTGAAGCTGACCACCTGACAACTGTGATGGATATCTATCCAAAAGCGAAGGATCAAGAGAAGTTTTTTTCAAAAGACTGCTTAGTCTTTTTTCATATTCATCTGTCGGAATATGATGAATACTCGCAATCTCTCTGAGAGATCTATGAATTCTCGAATGAGGATTAAAGCTTCCCGCAGGGTTCTGAAATATCATTTGAATATCATCAGAGAGTTCTCTTCTTGATAGACTTCCTGTACTCTTGCCATTTACGCTTACTTCTCCATCTGTAAACGGAAGCTGTGATAGAATCCCCTTCGTAAGTGTTGTCTTTCCGCATCCACTTTCTCCGACTATACCGAGAATATCAGCTGTCTCAACCGAAAAAGAAACATCACTTACAACTTTGAGAAGCGATTCTTTCTTATTCAGTTTCGTTATTCTGCTATTTTCTTTTTTATTATTCTTAATCTTATAAGACACCGAATAATTCTTTACTTCCAGAAGTGGCATCTTAACTAACCTCCTTAAAACTCCTTAAGAGCTGCTTTGTGTACTCATGACGAGGTGAATTGAATATAGTTCTTACATCACCTGTTTCAACGATACGACCGTCATACATGACTGATACTGTATCACATATTTCAGCTACAACACCGAGATCATGAGTTATGCAGAGAACCGACAGATTCCTTTCATCTCTAAGCTTTTTGAAAAGCTGAAGAACCCTTGCCTGCATGGTAACATCCAGTGCAGTTGTAGCTTCATCGGCTATAAGTATCTTGGGGCTACAAGCTATCGCAAGTGCGATCATGCTTCTCTGAAGCATTCCTCCACTGAACTCGTATGGATACTGCTTTGCACGCTTCTTTGCAGGAGTTACCCCTACGCTTTCAAGAAGTTCAAACGTCTTCTTTTTAGCCTCGAGTTTACTGAGTCCGGCAACATATCTCAGAGTCTCTTCAATCTGATCTCCGACAGTAAATAGATTGTCAAAGGATCCCGAAGGATTCTGAAAGATATATGCTATATCTTGTTCTCTATATTTTGCAACCTGAGCCTCTGTAAGTCCCAGAAGGTTAACACCACCATAATTTATCTCACCCTCATATTTAATCGAGGATTCATCATGAAGTCTGAGAATCGATTTTGCAGTAAATGACTTTCCCGAACCACTCTCTCCAACAAGTCCGTGAATTTCACCTTCTGCGAGTTCCAGATTCACTCCCTTTACTATTTCCCTCTTTCCTCCGGAAGTTTTTAAAAATGTACTCAGACCTTTTATCTCTAAAACATTTCCCATGTATTTTTCCTATATCTTTCCTTTTTATCTGTTACCTGCAGTAACTGTACCGTGGAATTTCTTTCTCTCTGATACCTCAATATTCTTCTCCGGAACAAATCCATGCTTCAGATAAGAAAGAATAAAGTCTGCAGGTGAAAATCTCTTCTTTGTTACCTCTTCCGATATCTTATATCTTGCTTCTATAAGCTCTGTAATCTCTATACTTACAATATTGAGAGATACAACAGAAAGAATGATAAGTATTCCCGGCACAAGCGCCTGAAGAGGATTACTTGTTATAAACTGCTGTGCATCTGAAAGCATGTATCCCCAGTCAGACTGCGGCGGCTGAACACCAAGTCCCAGGAAGCTGAGTCCTGCAAGATCAAGGATTGCATACGCAAGATCAAGCGTGAGTTCTGCCATAAGTGTTACTACACAGTTAGGAAGTATATGAAGAAAGATGATTCTCGCATCACTTGCTCCAAGCACTCTTTCAGCCTCTACATAAGTTTTATTCTTCTCAACGATCACCAGAGACCTGGCAAGTCGTGAGATCATAGGTGTATAAACTATTCCAAGTGCTATGATACCTGCATGAATTCCTTTTCCGAGAATAGCCATAAGCACAAATGCAAGAAGCATTGACGGAAATGACAATATGACATTCCATACCGTTGAAACGATTCTGTCAAGCGCTCCTCCATAGTATCCTGCATAAAGACCGATGGGTATTCCTATGATTATGGAGATAACAACAACTGTAAGTCCGCTAAGCATTGTAGTTCTTCCACCGAAAAGTGCTCTTGAGAATATATCTCTTCCGACTTTATCTGTTCCGAATATATGATCTTTTGTAATACCCGACAGCTTGTTTACAACATCCAGTTCATCAGGATCATAAGGAGCGAGCTTACCTGCAAATACAGTTGCCAGAATAATTGTAACCAATATTATCAGTGATATAATAAACAAAGGAGATAACCCTTTAATTCTAAACTTCTTCATGTATTCCACTCCTTATCCTTCTAAAACAATTCTCTTATCAATTACTGCGTACAAAGTATCAACAACTATATTTGCTATAAGAAATGCAAATATTACAATAAGTGCTATACACTGAATTACTGATATATCTCCTACAGAAACACTCTGAACCATTAGTCTTCCGATTCCATTCAACGAGAAGATATTCTCAACCATCACACAGCCAACGATAAGTGCGCCAAACTGAATTCCCGCTATCGTGATAACCGGAATAAGTGAATTCTTAAGTGCATGCTTCCAGATGATGACTCTCTTTGGAATTCCTCTGGCTATGAGCGCAAGAGCATAATCCGATTCAAGCTGTTCTATCATTGCAGTTCTGGTGATTTTTGTAACAAGAGCGATTTCATGAGTAGCTATAACAATTACCGGAACTATGATTCTTCTAATATATTCTGAAAATGTATCTGTAGCTCCCGTGTATGAGTAACCGGGAAAATACTTTGAAATAACTACTACAAATACCAGACTCAGAAAGAATACCGGTACTGCGAAAAATAAAATAGTGAGTATTGAAATAACTCTGTCTATCAGTTTTCCTTTATATACTGCAGATACAACTCCAAGCAGGATTGCTGCGATCTGTGATACTATGAAGCTTGTTACGGAAAGCCCCAGTGTTATCGGTAAACTCTTTCCTACAAGAGAACTGACTGTAACTTTATACTTTACGCTCTCTCCAAAATTTCCTGTTACTATATTTTTAAGCCAGTAAAGATACTGAAGCGGCAGCGGCTGATCCAGTCCGTACTTCTGCAATTTCTGATTCAGGATTTCTTCTGACATTCGTCCACCCTGAAGAGTCGCAAGGACCGGATTCAGTCCCGAGGCCTTAACCATCGCAAATATTCCTATCGTTGCAATGATCAGAATCACTATGGCATTTATCAGTTTTTTTCCTATATATCTTGTCATATATCCTATTCTCCAAATATGAATCTCTTCTTCTCTTCTCTGGTCTTAAGTATTCGAATCGGTTCTGAAGCTCCACCCACATACAAAGGATATTCTGGTTCAGCCTTGTAGCTTTCTCCTTCCGGATATTTTGCATTTTCCGGATTTGTAAACAGACATCCGCATCCTCCTACAGGTTCCCCGGGTTCATTTCTTTTCAGATTTACTGATGCAAGTGACTCAGCAAGATTTATATGAAACTGAACATCCATAAAGATTGTTTCTAAATCAAATTTATTCCAATTATCTTCCGGTGTAAGTGTTTCCTCATTCAGAGTCTGAACTGTCGAAATCGGAACTCCCAGTCTTTCAAATGCTCCCGATACACACACAGACCACAGCCTTGAAATAGGTGATGAATTCGGTGCTATACCGTATTTAGCCTGCAACAGTGTTAAAACAGGCCAGACAACAGGATGATTCGAAACAGTAGCCGCTCTTGAAGTATCCGGTCTTCCATCACTCAGATGATCCAGCCACAGAAGTGTCTGTATCCTGCTTGTCAGTTCCCTATGTCTGTCCAGGAGGGTGAGTGAAGTCTGATTACAATTACCCCAGACATGATAACTGTCGAAGAAAAACAGCAGTGTTTTTTCTCTTTTTTCAACAGGTAGCGATGAATAATATTTCGCAATAGCAAGTGCAGCTACAAGTCCGATTGTGTCACATACAGCACCCTCAAAAGCGGTACATGAATGCGCCGAAATCGCAACCACTTCTGCAGATTTACCCGGAAGCACACCGGCAACAATATTAGTAGTAGATACTTTTCTGACTCCTTCGATTTTTAAATGAGCTGTTACTTCCCCCTTCTCCAACTGCTCTCTGATAATCAAGGCATCCTCTCTTCCAATATTCAATGTCGGAACTTTGAACTGTCTGTTCACACCTGTTTCTGCAGGTCCCCATATATTGCTTCCGCCGGTTGGTTTTATCCCCGGTTCCAGAAGTTTTATCGTATTACCCGGTGTATCTTCAAAATAACCGATGATACCTGCTGCTCCATGTGCATAAGCTACATCATAGAGATGAAGTAATGTATATCTCTCTCTAAGTGCGCAGGCACCTTCATGATCCCACAGAGTTCCCCAGTTTGTAAGAACAATCTTGCCCTTAACATCTTTTCCCGCGAAATCTTCTTCCTCTCCTTTTCCAACATATACGATCTGAGCAGTTACATCACCAAATCCCACATTGTTCTCCGGAAAGGCTGTTATATGCTTTTTCTCCGGTGATTCAATATCCAGCGACCAGTCATGGAAGAATACTCCTCTGAAATCGATTGGTTCTTTCCAGGTTTCTATTCCGAAGCTTTCAAACTGTGCTTCAAGATAATCATTTGTATCATCCATAGCTTTTGTTCCGGGAACTCTCGGAGAAAATACATCAAGTTCTTTTCCCCATCTGTCCAGTTCTTCCTTAGTGACAACACTCTGATCAATATCTTTTTTAACTGCCGAGCTTATAAGTTCAAAAGCTTCAACTTCTCCCAAACCGCTCTTAGCAATAACATCATAGATTTCTCTATATTCTTCATCACTGAGTGTCTCACTGCCATTTGACAGCTTCCCAATATCATGGTTCGTACTTATTTTCTTCCAGACGTTCTCCAGATTCTTTCCATATATTGGATTTTTTTCACTAAAATCCCTGAAATATTCTTTCTCTTCATCGCTGTATTTTTCTTTTTTGATCAGTGCTTCAAAATATGCCGCCGACTCATCAAACAGTCCCATAGTGTTTCTCCTTATTTCTCTTCCTTAAAATGTTACTCAGGCTTTAAAAGAAAAATAAGACTATAGAATAGTTCAGCCGGATGAAGGCATTCCTTTCTATAGTCTCTGATTCTTTCAGTCAACCGCATATGAGCGTTTTTGTTACCCGTTCGTAACTTATATACGTAGGATACACTAATGCGGTAGTTCTGTAAAATATGTAGATTTGATACTCTGCTATAAGCAGCACTTATAGCAATTATTTAAGACTCTGGTATAGCTTCTCTGTGAATTCAGAAGGATCTCCGTTAAGATATCCGATGTTTTTAAGTTCCTTAGCAAAATAAAGAACATCACCCTTTACATCATGACTTCCTTCTGTTTCAGGAGTCTCATACTCATAGTCAGCTATAAGCTTCTTAGCAAGCTCTTTATCTTCAACTTCAGAATAGTTGCCCTTTACAATAAGGTCAAGAGCTTCTTCCGGATTCTCGTTGATCCACTTCTGAGCTTTAAGCACAGCATTGTAAAGTGCCTTGATCTCATCCGGATTCTCATTTAAAACTTTTGTTGATGCATAGTAGAAACAGCAATATTTTCCCGCAAACGGAGCATCCTTACTAATATCAACAAGAACCTTTGCCTTTCCTGAAGCCTCGGCAATATCTCCCAACGGATCCCAGATAGCAGCAACATCTATATCACCGTTATAGAGTGCTTCAAGTTCAAGGTTACCATCGGAATAAGGAAGAAATGTAGCTTCTCCCTTCTCCTGCTTTGCAGAAACCCCGTTCTCTTCAAGCCAAACACTGGCCACCTGGAAGGTTGTTCCACCAACTTCATCTACGCCGATCTTAAGTCCCTTTAGAGCTTCCGGATCTGAAGTTGTTGCGGGAAGGTCCGAATCACTTCTTACAACAAGCTTGATACAGCCATAGTGCATTCCACCGATAACCTTCATGTCAATTCCCTGCTCAGCTGATGAGAAGAACTGGAAGTCCCCATTAACAAACGGAACATTTCCATTATTAAGACCTATCTTTCTTGTTTCAAAATCAGCTGCAGTAAGATTCGCATTAATTCCCTCCTCAGCAAAGAATCCCTTCTCATATGCTATATAAATCGGTGCTCCGCAAAGTGAACCATCAAGTGCCGGAATATCTATTTTTCCGAACTTGTAATCGCCATCTGCCGAACTGCTTTCCTGAGCAGAATCGGTGTTTCCTCCATTATTTGTACTCTGAGTATTTCCACAACCTGTAAGTGTTGAGATTGCAAGAGCTGTGGCAAGTATCAGCGTAATTCCTTGTTTCTTCATAATCTTCTCTCTCCTTATTACTTTATTAGTTTTTATGATTTATTTATTTTTTTCTCTTTAAGTTTTCCATCAGATAAGAAAAGTCTCTCATCTGCCTTCGCTGCAAGGTCTGAGTCGTGAGTCACAACCACAACACTTATTCCCTTATCAGCTACCTGTCTGAAAATGTCACCAAGTTTTTCTCTGTTTTCTTTGTCAAGATCATTTGTCGGTTCATCGGCCAGAATTACCTTAGGGTCTGAATACAGAGCCCTTGCTATGCAAAGTCTTCTAAGTTCTCCACCGGATAGTTCTGCCGGATACTCATTCCCCAGTTCCTGTATTCCAAGCTGATCAACTATAAGACTCAGCCTTGTGTCTCCCAGCTCCGGATTCGAATCTGAATCTCCATCAAAAAAATCAATTATACGAATGTTATCTATTACGTTAAGTGTCGGAAGTACATCCTGTGACTGTGGAACATAAACTATGTCATGTCTACGAAGTACTGTAAGCTCATCATCACTAAGCTCTGATAGTTTGCAGTCTCTATAGACTATCTCTCCATCATCGGACTTCTGAAGTCCACCCAGTATACTGAGAAACGTTGATTTACCACTTCCGGATTCACCTTCTATCGCATAGAACTTCCCTTCCTCAGCTTGAAACGAAAGATCAGAAAGAACCGTATGAGTACCACGTCTTGATTTGTATGACTTATTTATTTTTTCTGCATAAAGAACTGTATCGCTCATACATTTTCCCTTTCATATATCAAATTAAGACCTATCAATTCTTTGCTGCCTCGTAGACACTTATCTTATCGAGACTCTTCATAGAACCTATGGCACTTATTGGCCCTGAAAGACTACCAATCACAAGTATCACAGCGATATAGATTATTACCTCTAACGCATTGGGAAGCAGGAACGGAATAGAAACCGCAAGACTTATGGCATTTGAAAACGGAAAAATAAGTATCGCCGCAAGGCTTATTCCTGCTACAGTTCCAAGGAAGCTAATTATCAAAGACTCACGTAATATAAGTCCATTTACTTGTTTTTTTGTTGCACCGATTGTTCTCATCAGCGTAAACTGTCTCACTCTCTCTTTTACCGAAAGTCTGAAGGTTACACTCAGAATAATAAGCGTGAGAATGAGAAGCATTATAATGAGTACATACAGAAGTACAACAAATCCCGAAAGACTTCCTCTTATACTGTTCGATAGCGACTTTGTTTCAATAATCTGAAGACCGTCGATTTTTGTCCTGATATCATGCTTTACCTGTTCGGGAGTATATCCGTCTTTAACCTTGATCATAATGGTGGATATAGAGTCATCCGGTTTCATATCTCCCGTAAAATTAAATCCTTTTTTCCGGGCGGCCGTATATATTGCAAGGCTGGTTGCAAAGTTGGTAAATACAGCCTGATCAAGTCCCGTTCCGGTTTCTTCGAGCTGAGCGGATACGCGGAAATATTCGTCAAAGAATCTTATCTTTCCATCTTCCGGAACATCGATATCGCTTCCGACAACGATAGAACCATCCTCAAGAAAACCGGCTGTTTTCACTCTCGCATCAGCATTATTAATCTTTGAATCCGAGGCAAGTCCAAAAGATTCTCTTATCCATGGCAAAACCGTAAAATCTGTTTCTTCATCAATGCCAATAAACTGAACCGGAATATCGCAGCATCCCTGACTTGAGGATGTCAGATAAAACTGTGCAGTTATCTTATCAATTCCTTCAACTCCCGAATTCTTAATATCACTGAGAACTGACTTATCAAAATAGAAATAACTGGGTTCACCCTTTATCAGAACTCCCTCTGCACCACTCTCATATCCCAGGGGCACAATCATAAGATCTGCTCCCATACGCTGCGAAAGACTGCTGATTCCGTTATTTAAACTGAAAATGATAATAAGTCCGGAGAACATTACCAAAGCAAGAGTCGCAACTATAGATGCAAGTCCCAATGTACGTCCCTTTTTTCTGGAAAATTCAGAATGTATCAGTTTTGATTTTTTGCTCATAATCCTCTCCACATATAGACTAATTAGTAGCAAGCTTAGCTTCAGCTTCAGTTTCCACAGCATCACTGCTACGAAGTTCAACTACAGCGTTAACTGCACCTGTAACAAATACAACTGCTCCAACGATAATAAGCGCCGGTCTTGTAACCATATGGCAGTGCATATGAGGAGCAGAACATACGCCGAAGATGAAGGTAGGAATACCTACTGTGACAACTCCAAGGATGACATTGGCTATACCTGAAGCAAGTCCGGCAACCTTCTTATTTCCCGATGCAAGGAAAACGATTCCCGTTAACGCAAGAACTATACCTACAATAAGACTGGCATGGGGAATACCAAGGCAAGGAGCCTGAGACATATCCATTCCGCCCATAGCATTTTCACTGCCCATAGCACTGTCGCCTCCCATGCTCATTCCACCCTTACATACATGGAGGAAGGTGCGTGTGCCGACAGCCAGCACAACAGCCAGTATCATGTTTAGAATTCCTGTTATTTTCTTTCTCATTGTTTTTCCCTCTTTCTATCCTAAAAAATTACTAGGCATAGTCTAACACTATGACCGGTTTCTGTCTTATCCCAAAATAATATGCCCCGCTATAAGATTTCTCTATAGCGAGGCATTTTCTTTATGCATCCATAAGTCCAAACTCAAGAAGAATTTCTTCGAGTCTTTCCTGTGTCATCGGTGTTGGTATTGTAAACATTTCGTTCTCATCGATTGCCTTAGCAAGTTTTCTGTATTCATCTGCCTGTGCTGATTCTGGCTCATACTCGATAACTGTTTTTCTGTTTATCTCGGCTCTCTGTACTACGTTATCTCTAGGCACGAAGTAGATCAGCTGTGTTCCTAGTTCTTTTGCAAATGCTTTCAGAAGATCAAGCTCTCTATCTACATTTCTACTGTTACAGATGATTCCTCCAAGTCTTACTCCACTCTTACGAGCATACTTTGCAATACCTTTGGAAATGTTATTAGCTGCGTAAAGTGCCATCATTTCTCCTGATGCTACGATGTAGATTTCCTTGGCTTTTCCTTCACGCATTGGCATAGCAAATCCACCACAGACTACATCACCAAGTACGTCATAGAAAACGTAATCAAGATCATCAGTATATGCACCCTCCTGCTCCAGAAGTCCGATTGATGTAATGATTCCACGACCAGCACATCCTACACCAGGCTCCGGTCCACCAGACTCAACACATTTGATTCCATTAAATCCAGTCTTAAGAATACTTGAGAGCTCGATGTCATCCCCCTCTTCCCTCAGCGTATCAAGAACCGTCTTCTGAGCAAGCGTACCAAGAAGAAGTCTAGTTGAATCCGCCTTAGGATCACACCCAACAACCATTATATTCTTACCAAGTTCAGAAAGACCCGAAGTCAGATTCTGAGTCGTAGTCGACTTACCAATACCTCCCTTTCCATAAATCGCAATCTGTCTTATATTCTCGTTCATATTATCTATATTCTCCCTTGATAGTGTTTTATCCGTGCGAAAATGTATTCTCCATTTTCACTTCTCTCAGATATATCTGCTTCGATATATCTTTTCCTCCCGGGATGCCGATTGCATCCGCGCGACATCTCTGGCAGTGTCTGAATACTTTTATATGTTTTTCTGCTTCTGCTCTTACAGCATAAAGATCTTCGCATGATGGTGCTGAACACCATTCCAGATTATGCTGTGGAATAAGTGGGATAATGTTATAAATTGTAGCTCCCAGATCTGCTACTGTCTTTGCTACAACCGGAACATGATCCTTGTTTATTTCTGGAATCAGAACTGTATTTACTTTTACAGTTACTCCTGCTGCACTAACCTTTTTTATTCCTTTCAGCTGATTCTCTATAAGAATCTCTGCAGCTTCTCTTCCATATATTCTTTTCCCATGCCAGTTGATGTATTCATTTATTTTTACCTGAATTGCAGGATCAACTGAATTTACTGTAACCGTAAGTGTGTCTATTCCTACTTCGATTATCTCATCTGCTTTTTCTAAAAGCTGGAGACCATTTGTACTCATACACTTGATCATCTTCGGAAATTTCTCTTTTATCTTTCTGAAGGTTTCAAGTGCATATGGAGTTGCAAGTGTGTCTCCAGGTCCTGCAACACCTACGACCGTAAGCTCCGGCATAAGAGCCACCGCTTTTTCTACTGTCTCTACTGCTTCATCCGGTGTGATTATTCCTGAGGCAACACCGGGTCTAACTTCATCATCATTTATTGAAATCCGGCAGAAGTTACAACTGATATTACATCCCGGACTTACCGGAAGATGAATACGTCCGCTGTTATTCTTTTCTCCTACTGAAAAGCAGGGATGCTTCTTTTTCAGTTCTTCAAAATCTACAGGCATTAAGATGCTCTCCTAAGATTTGAAGTTTCAAGTGAATCAAGCACGTTATTATCTATCAACTGTTTTGTGATCTGATACAGATCACCAACCGCTTCAAACACACGTCTTCCACTCTGAATCACATGATAGGCTGCCTCTTCTCCTATCTTTGCAACGAATAGTACCTGACAATCTTCCAGTGTAGTGAGCATATCATCAAATACTTTCTTGTTATGGCAGCTGCACTCTGCCTTTACTTTTCTGGTCTCGACAAAGTCAGCTTCATTTCCTATGTCATAGACATCCCAGAACTCAGCATGTCCAAAATGTTCATTTACCAGACTACCGTCTGTTGTTGCAAATCCAACTCTAACGCTCATGTTTTTCCTCCATTTCCGTACAAAGATTTCTCTATCAGAATCCTTTAAGTACTGTGTTATATATATCCTCTATAAGTCTCAGTCCACCTGTGAATCCAACATAGTTTGTAGTAAGTACAAGTCTTACTGCACTTGGGATAGCAACTGAAAGGAAGTCGTATCCTTTTTCTTTTGCCAATGTCTCATCCCAACCTGCTCCAAGGATTATTCCATCTCCATCATGCTTAATTCCTCGGAGAATATCCTGAGCATTTCCAGCATTTGGTTCGAAGTAAAGTGGTATGTCTTTCTTATCACTTGTGGATTTCAGATCATCGATTATTGCCTGTTTATATTTGTCAGGTGTATTGTCTGTTATAAAGAGTTCTTTCGGTACAAGCCCAACTTCATGAAGTATGAACTTTGCCATTCCGACTACATAACCTGCATCGTGTAAAATGTGCACATGATTCGGAAGACCAAATCTGAACTCAAGAAGAAATGTTGCAAGATTATCAAGCTCTTCATAGTAAGCTTTTATCTCATGTTTGATAAATGAAGCAGCCTTTACTTCATTTAGTTCTGCATCCTGTTCATTTGCAAATTCTATTACCTGATTTAAAAATTTCTCTGTTTCATTAGCTCCGATTGGAACTGAATGGAACCATGTATATGGCTGTCCATATTTTCGTTCAAGATTATCTACTATTGACTTTCCATACCAAGGAGATACGAGGATATTGAAGTTTGCTTTTGGAATATCCTGAAACTCCTTTACACCTTTACTCTCTGGACCAAAAAATACATTTACCTTAAGTCCGATACCCTCAAGAAGACGTTTATACTCTCTGATATTTCCCTTCCAGAAAGGATCCTGATATGGAATGCTGGCGAAAAGATTTACCAGCTTTTTCTCTGTTCTAAACTCGTCCAGCTCATCTTCAAATTTTGAAACATACTGATCAATAATCGCATTTATAACGTTACTGTGAGATACGAAGTTGTTGGATTTGAATCCTGGTGTATCTACAGATACGATAGGCTTATCTCTGTCCTGAAACTCCTGAACAAGTCCGTCCACATCGTCACCAACGATTCCTCCAGTACAACCTGTAACTACAACCTGAAGATCTGTATCAAGAACTTTGTAAGTGTTCTCGATTATATTTCTAAGTTTTTCAATACCTCCAAAAACCACATCCTTCTCATTAAAGTTTGTACAAGGCGATGTATCACCACCTGCATATCCACGACTTCTTTCGAAGAAGCCTGCAACCATCTCTCCACAACCAGGTCCTGAGTGAAGAATTGGTACCGCTCTTGGAATTGCGATTACTGTCTGAATCGCCCCAAGTGCACAAGTAAATCTTTGCTGCTCTACATATCCATCATATTTAGCCAATTCTTCTTCCTCCATCCTTATCTTTTTCGAAACCATCTATAAATAAGTCTGGAGACTGTTCAAACCACCATTTCTTATATGGGTTACTTGCATGCTTATGAATTGTATTTACGAATTCATCATTTTCAAGAACCTCAAGAAGTCTATGTCCATAATCTGCAAGACCTTCATAACCCATGCAGAAATGTTCATCATCAATCTGTATACATGGGATACCAAACTTTGCTCCCCAGAGTGTCATTCCCGGATGTCTTGATATAAATAGATCCGGATGAAGTCTGTGAAGCAAGTTAACGATTTCATATTCCTGCTTACAGCAAACTCTGTAGTTTCCTATATTTCCATAATCATTAACACTATGATCCAGCTGATCATTTCCGACTCTCTTAGAATCAAATAATGGATCATGGTGGAAGATTGAAGTACCAACCACCTTTATTCCAAGCTCGCCGAGAACTGCTGTAAGTGCCTGTCCGTGAGCTGCGCCTCCGGTAACAAATGCTGTCTTGCCTTTAAACTTTTCTCTCAGACTTTCTATCTCTGGAAGATACTTTGCTTTCTTTTCTGCAATCACTTCCTCTGCTTTTTCTTCCTGATGAAGGGCTTTTCCAATTGCTCTGAACCATCTGTCGGTCTGCTTTATTCCATATGGTGGAGCTGTCTCAAGTTCAGGTACTCCGAATTCCTGTTCAAGTACTGCTCCGAGGTAACTTCCAAGAGTTGAACAAGCCTGAACCGTAAGCGCTGATTCACTAGACTTTCTAAGTGTCTGCACCTTTGAAAACGGAACAATGAAATTCGGTTCATATCCGAATGGCTTAAACCATTCAGTAAACCTGTCAGAGCCCCAGAAGTTGATGACATTTATCTTATTATTCTTTTCATCAGTTTCAGGTTTATCAATGAGCTTTCTAGCGATTCCGTGATACGCGGAATCGAATCCAGAAGTCCAAACCCTTGATCTGAATCCTTCACAAGTGATAGACACTACAGGAATTCCAAGCTCGTCCTCAGCTTCAATACAAACGCTTTCTATATCGTCTCCAACGATTGCTGTTGCACATGTTGAAAGAACAAATATTACTGATGGATGAGTCTTCTCATAAACTTCTCTTATCGTTTTTTCAAGTTTTCTTGAACCACCATATACAGTGTCCTTCTCAGAAATGTTTGTGGAATAAATCTTTCGCTGAGTTGGTTCGCTGACATTTCTCAGATGAGCATCACTTCTGTAGCTGAAGTCAAACATGTGTAGGCATGATGAACATCCAACCGGTCCATGCTCGATCACTGCTGCATCCTGAATAAGAACTGTCATACAAGCAGCCTTCTGCATCGAACAACCTGAGCACTGCATGAATTTTCTATTTGCATCTTTAAGTGAGCCTTCGTGAGACTTCTTAATAAGTGTTTCCGCATCTCCCGAATATGTACTAACTGAATTGATACGTATTTCACGTATTTCCACGGATGGAAGATCCAGATTTATAGTTCCCATAGTGTATTCTCCTTTGATTCTCAAATATTGCGACTGTCTTTTTCTTAAAAATCTGATAAAAGAAAAAGACCGCCTTTCCGTTAAATTCCAACGTATAAGCGATCTCTAATAGTTTTAGTCAATACACTTCCTTACGACGAAGGTAATGTTACAACAAACTTTCGATTTTGTATAATACTGTAAATACATAATTCGTTATAAATAAATTTTATATCTACTCAATTTCAATTATTTTTTTGCTTTCTTAAAATCTCCAAGATACTGGTTGTATAGAATCAGTGGGCTTATCTCATAATCTACTCTGTCACTTAAAGCAACCAGGTAATCGTAATAGTAAAGTGCTGCAGCAGGCTGTTCATCTGCAAGTATTGTAGAAGCATCTTGAAGTTCTTTTGCTCTTACTTTTGAATCTGATTCATGATTTGACTCAAGGATGAGTTTATCGAATTCTTCGTTCTTATATTCAAACCAGTTTGATCCACCCGGGATATTATTTGTTGATATAAACATTGGTGATATTACTCCTACAGGATCAGGGTAATCTGACCACCAAGTTGTAAGAAGCAGGTCATAATCTCTTGTCTCACTTCCACCATATCTGAGTGTTGAAATTTCCGATGCACTAACACCTTCGAGCTTTACGTTGATTCCGATTTCAGCAAGGTTCTGCTGTACTATTATTGCTACTGCCTCATCTGTTGAATTGCTTGCTGAATACTTAAGTACTGGATTCAGGTCACTTCCGGCAGATGACTTTGCAAGATATTCTTTTGCTGTGTCTATATTTCTTTCATATTTTTCAAGATTTGCAAAATAATCTGTCCATAATTCTGGCTCAACTGTAACTGTCGATGGTCCGTACAGAAGACCAGTTCCCACTTCTGCGTATTTTCCATAAAAAAGACTGTCCACGATTGCCTGTCTGTCAATCGCGTATGAAATAGCCTTTCTAAGATTCACATCATCGTATGGGGTTCTTGATGTATTGAATGAGAGATAATGTTCTGAATACGGATAAGGTGTCTGAACATTAATTCCTTCCACTCCTTCCAGTTCATGAGCCTCGTCCGGTGTGAGGGATGCAACGTAATCAACTTCTCCCTGAAGAAGTGCAAGTTTCGCAACTGATGTATCACTGATAAATTCAAGAACAACCTTTTTAAAGTCAATTGTCTTGCTTGTATCCCAGTAGTTTTCATTTTCTACAAGAACTATCTGCTCACCAGGAACCCAGCTTTCAATCTTATATGGTCCTGAGCCAACAATACCACCTTCAGCTGTACCGAAGTTTTCTGAATGTTCTTCGAAGTATTTCTGACTTACAACCAGACTAGCTGTAGTTGCAAGTGAATCCTGCCATGTCACATCAGGCTCAGAAAGCTTTACAGTAACCTCAAGGTCACCAGTCTTTTCAATACTTTCTACATTTTCAAACATCCAGGAGAGCTCACCACCGTTTTCTGGATTTCTTTGTCTTTCCAGAGAAAATACTACATCATCTGCAGTTACAGGATCGCCTGTTGAAAATGTCACGCCACTCTTTATGTGATAAACATAGGTTTTATCATCTGGCTGATCATAAGACTCCACAAGTCTTGACTGAATATGACTGTCATTATCATAGTAGAAGAGACCTTCAACAATACCATTCAATACCAGATTTACCCAATGACTATAAGCATGAATGATATCAATGTTATTAATCTCATCCGCTATAGCAATCGTGAGAGTGTCATCCGCTGAGATATCATTTTCAACACTTGAAGCCTCCTCTGTGCCCTTACTTGATTCTTGCGTCTTCTCAGCAACCTCTATTGTACTTCCCTCTTCTGTTCCCTTACTGCTCTGGGCACTTCCACATCCGGATAAAATAAGAAGTCCTGCTAATGCAAGAGCAAGTATTCTATTCTTTCTTAAAACTGTCATTTGTTTTTCCTCCTTTGATTTATAGTTTTAAAATAAAAAAGACCGCCGAGCATTTTATAAACGCTCAAGCGATCTCTAATATGTTTAGTCAATACACTTCTTTAAGATTTTTCTTACTGTGCTTTCTTTATGTCTTTAACAAATATATTGTAAAGGCATGATGAACTGATTTCATAATCGATTCTGCTGCTTGTTGCAAAGAGACGATAATGATAATAGATTGGATATGATGGAATATCATCTCCGAGTACTGTTAAAGCATCCTGAAGGATACCGGCTCTTTTAACAGGATCCAGTTCCTGTGACTGCTTTTCTATGAGACTGTCAAATTCAGCACTTGCATATTCAGACCAGTTTGAACCACCAGCCACATTATTTGTTGATACAAAGAGTGGTGATATTACTCCTACCGGATCCGGATAGTCTGAACCCCATCTTGCGATCATGAGGTCATAGTCTCTTGTCTCGCTTCCGCCATATCTGAGTGTGCTAATTTCAGATGCAGCAAGTCCTTCAAGTTCGAGCTCTATGCCAAGTTCTTTGAGGTTCTGCTGAATTACGAGTGCTACTGATTCATATATAGGGTCACTTGCAGGGTATACAAGTTTTGCGCTAAATCCATCCGGCACTGATGACTGGGCAAGGTATTCCTTTGCCTTATCGAGATCAAGTGAATAGCTCTCTACATTTGCAAGATAGTCTGTCCACTGATCTTTAGCTGTTGTAATAATGCTTTCACCAAATGGCAGTGCATTTGCTATACCCGCGTACTTACCATAGTAAACATCGTCAACAAGTGACTTTTTATCTACTGCATATGCAATAGCTTTACGAACATTTTTATCATTAAATGGTTCTCTTGAATTGTTGAAACTTAGGAATGTCTCTCCAAAATAATCAACTGCCTGAACATTTACTTTATCATTTGATTCAAGCTCGTTTGCTCCATCAGCGGTTACTGCTGTAGTAAAATCAACCTCACCGTTTTCAAGTGAAAGCTTTGCAACTGATGCATCCGGGATAAACTTGAAATCAACCTTATCGAAATCAAGACTTACGCTGTCGTCCCAGTAATTCTCATTTTTAGTAAGTATTATCTCACTTCCCTGCTCCCAGGACTCAATCACATAAGGACCTGAACCTACAAGTCCGCCTTCCGGAGTTCCGAGACTGTCTGCATGAGCCTCAGCATATGCTTTGCTGATTACAAGACTTGCTGTTGTTGCAAGTGTATATGGCCATGTCGCATCAGGTTTTTTAAGTGTTACTGTAACCTGATAATCACCTGTCTTTTCAATCTTATCAACATTTTCAAACATCCATGCCAGCTCGCCTGCTACATTTGGATCGCGCTGTCTTTCCAGTGAATATACAACATCATCTGCTGTAAGCGGAGTTCCATCAGAAAACTTCACGTTATTCTTTATGTTATAAACGTAAATGTTATCTTCCGGCTGCTCGTCTGATTCAACAAGACCTTTCTGAATTGATGAATCTGCTCCGTAGTAGTAAAGCTGTTCAGCAATCGAAGTTGTAATGATGTCATTTTCAACTGCATAAGCATGAATGATATCTATATTTGATATCTCGTCGGAAAATGAAAATGTTAATGTGTCACCATCAGACTTAGAAGCTCCGGCAGCCTCCACCTTAGTATTCGAATCGGTACTTTTTGCTGATTCGTTCGAACCACAGCCCGTGGCAAGTAAAAGTGTTGATGCAGCAATTATCGCTGCTGTTTTAACAAGTAGTTTTTTTCTCATGTGTTTTTCCTCCTCGTATTTCCTTACTGAAAAAATAAAGAGCAGAGACTGAGGATAATAACTAAAAAATTAATTATCATTCTCAGCCTCTGCTCTTACAGTCAGCTAATTTTTTTACGAATTGAAAGATACAACATTTTTTATTTTTTGTATAATACATAAAAAGTTAAATCAGTTATAAGAAATTCGTATATAGCTGCAGTAATTTATTAAATTGTTAAATCGAGTACTCAGGCTCGATCGGCTCGCTGGCAAGATGGAACTTCTCCAGAAGCTTATTACGTATCTTTATATAATCATAACCGTTACGCTGACGAGGATGATGCATATCCACATCAATCACTTCACTTACTCTTCCCGGACGAGGTGTCATTATCACTATTCTGTCAGACAGATACAGAGCCTCATCCACATCATGAGTTACAAGGATCATTGTTGCTCCTGTATTTGCTCTTATTTCCAGAATTTTATCCTGAAGTGCCGCTCTGGTAAAATTATCAAGAGCTCCCATAGGCTCATCCAGAAGAAGAACCTCCGGATCATTTATAAGCGCCCTGGCTATGGCTACTCTCTGCG
>JAFWSY010000153.1 GCA_017519155.1 Eubacterium sp. | reverse complement strand
CGGACTTAAACTTCACATTTATTCTGGAGCAGCCCTCAGTCAGTCTAATCTCTTCAGTATTGATACCGCTTTCCCTGATCAGTCTGGTTATCTCCTGCCCCACAAAGCCCGCAGAAAAATAGATGGCAGTGTTAGGAATACCCAGACTGCTGAGTACAGTAGATACATTCAGCCCTTTTCCTCCCGGAAGCATAAGTTCCGAAGTGGTACGGTTTGTGTATCCGAGTCTGAAATTGTCAGTTCCCACAAAATAATCAAGGGACGGATTAAACGTAATTGTATATACCATTTCTCTGCCTCATTTTTTCCAAAAGATGACAGTTTTTCACCTGATAAAAAAGTGTCACATTTACCACAAAAAGTTTGTTCCGATTATGTCAGCGCCATAGCTTCTCATAAGGTCTGCCTCTTCAAAGGAGTCGACTGTAAATACATAGGATATAAGACCGCCCTTTTTAAGCTCTGCTCCAACTGTTTCATTATAGGTTTCTTTAGCAGTACTGAAGCTTATTATCTGATTATCCTTACAATACTGAATGAACTGATCTGTTGTATAGATGGATTCTTCTCTCACATCATCAGCTGCATAGTACATATTCAGAATAGGAAAATCATAGGTTTCTTTTACTGCCTTCATCATGTCGGTGGTCTGTCCGCCGGCTATTAATCTGTCGAGAATCAGCGGATTATTTCCACAGGCCTCAACTATCATTTCGTAGAGTTTCTTAGTTGATTCATAACTTCTGTTGCCTGCATCTACCATGAGATACATATCATCATGCTTAGACATAAAATCAACAACTTCAGCAAAACTGGTTGCTTTATACTCACCCTGAATCCGGAAGGACATAAATGAATCATAGGAACAGGTATGGTTTTCAAAGGAATAGCCGTTCTTTCTGAAGAAGTCCATATCACTTTCAGTCAGTTCTTCTCCATTTTCGTCCTTAAAAGGATAAGCTACACCGATTCTTTCATTCCAGTCTGCCTCGCTCCACACATTATCTTTTCCACTATGCGCCATAACAAGAACATCATCACTTGTAAAGCACACATCGCCCTCGAACAGTCTGTAGCCTGCCTCATAAGTCATCTTGAGACCATCTAAGGAATTGATATATGTCTTACCATTCATTCCACCAAGAGCATGCATCATGTACTGGGACTGTTCAACTGTTTTCTTGTACTTATCAACTACACTCTCGGAATTTCTGTCCTGAGTTGTCACCTCAATGGTATTACCATCAGCATCGGTGATAGTCTGTTTTCCCGAACCACATGCAGTAAGGGATATGAGAAATGCACTCAAAGTAATAACAGCTACCGCTTTTTTTATCAATGTCTTCCCTTTAGTGTTCATCATTTTTTCCAAACCATATGATTTATTCTCTCCAAACAATTATAGGTACCTTTTCAAAAAATTATAAGTATTTTTTCAGATACTTTCCGGTATAGGATTTTTTATTCTTTGCAATCTGTTCAGGAGTACCCTCTGCTATAACCGTACCACCTGCATTTCCGCCTTCCGGTCCCATATCAATGATATAGTCTGCCTGTTTGATCACATCCATGTTGTGTTCGATAACAACAACTGTATTTCCCGAATCCGCAAACTTCTGAAGTATCATCAGAAGCTTCTTTACATCATCAAAATGCAGTCCCGTGGTAGGCTCATCCAGGATATAAATGGTATTGCCCGTACTTCTCTTTGAGAGCTCGGTAGCAAGCTTGATACGCTGTGCTTCACCACCTGAAAGTGTTGTTGAAGGCTGACCCAGCTTGATATATCCAAGTCCCACATCCTGAAGAGTTTTTATCTTACGATATATCGACGGAACAGCCTCGAAGAATTCACAAGCTTCGTCCACAGACATATCCAGAACTTCAAATATATTTTTACCCTTATATCTTACTTCAAGAGTTTCTCTGTTATATCTCTTTCCGTCACAGACCTCACAAGGCACATATATATCAGGCAGGAAATGCATTTCTATCTTGTTGATACCATCACCCTTGCAGGCCTCGCATCTTCCTCCCGGAACATTGAAGGAGAATCTTCCCTTACTGTATCCCGAAGCCTTTGCATCCTTAGTTTCGGCAAATATACCTCTTATCAGATCAAACACTCCTGTATATGTAGCAGGGTTTGAACGAGGTGTCCTTCCTATAGGTGACTGATCAATATCAATTACCTTATCAAGAGTTTCTGTACCGATTATATCATCATGCTTTCCCGGCTTGATCCTTGCACGGTTCAGATCTCTAAGCAGGCGCTTCTTAAGTATCTCATTGATAAGAGAACTCTTGCCGGAACCCGATACACCTGTAACAACTGTTAAGATTCCAAGAGGAACCTTGACATCTATATTCTTAAGATTATTTTCTCTTGCACCCTTTATGGAGAGCCATCCATTTGGAAGTCTTCTCTTGGAGGGAACCGGGATGATCTCTTTACCACTCAGATACTGACCGGTGATTGAATCCTTACACTTGATCAGATCATCTATCTTACCTGTGGCTACTATCTCACCGCCGTTTCTTCCTGCTCCCGGACCTATATCAACTATAAAGTCCGCAGCTCTCATGGTATCCTCATCATGCTCCACAACTATAAGCGTGTTGCCCAGCTCCTGAAGTCGCTTAAGAGATGCGATCAGTTTATCATTATCTCTCTGATGAAGACCTATGGAAGGTTCATCCAGTATATAGGTTACACCCACCAGACCGGATCCTATCTGAGTGGCAAGTCTGATTCTCTGTGCCTCACCACCTGAAAGAGATGCTGTAGCACGGCTGAGGGACAGATAATTAAGTCCCACATCCACCATAAATCTGAGTCTTGCTCTTATCTCCTTAAGTATATCCCGGCCTATCATAGCCTGTCTCTGGGTTAACTCGAGACCTTCTACATAATCGGCAAGCTCATCTATGGACATCTCCGTCATATCATATATATTCTTATCTCCAATGGTTACAGCAAGTGATGAAGGCTTCAGCCTCTTACCACCGCAGACCTTACATGGAGTAAATGTCATAAAGGATTCGTAGTCCGTTCTTGCATCCTCAGAACCGGAGTATTTATAGCGCTCCTCTACATTTGCGATCAGACCCTCAAAAGGATGGGTAAATGTACTCCTCCTTGTTCTCTGACTCTGATAATGTATGGATATACGTTTTCCTCTTGTTCCGTTGAGGATGACATCCTTTGCCTCTTCAGGAAGATCTCTGTAAGGAACATCCATTGAGAAGTCATAGGCTTCGGAAAGTGCAACAAGAAGTGAATGTGTAAAGGATTTTGGATCTCCGCTGGAGGCCCAGCCCGATACAGCTATAGCTCCTTCATTCAGGGTTCTCGACTTATCAGGGATCATCAGGTCCGGATCAAGTTTACGCTCCCAGCCTATACCTGTACATGCAGGACAGGCACCAAATGGATTGTTAAAGGAAAATGATCGTGGCTCGATCTCTTCAATGGAAACGTTACAATAAGGGCAGGAGAAACTGTCTGAATAGGTATAAGTCTCTCCGTCTATCACCTCAACCTCAACTATTCCCTCTGCCTGCTTAAGAGCAGTTTCCAGAGAGCCTGCAAGTCTTGAGCTGATTCCTTCTTTGATAACCAGACGGTCTACTACAATACTTATATTATGCTTGATATTCTTTTCAAGCTTTATCTCTTCATCAAGGGTATACATATTTCCATCAACAATAACACGGACAAAGCCACTCTTCTTTGCACGCTGGAGCAGCTTCTCATGAGTACCCTTTCTTCCTCTGACCACAGGAGCAAGAACCTGGAACTTCGTCTTCTCGGGAAGCTCCATTATCTGGTCTACCATCTGGTCTACTGTCTGTCTCTCTATGATTCGTCCGCACTCAGGACAATGAGGCACACCTATTCTTGCATAGAGAAGTCTCAGATAATCATATATCTCAGTAACCGTACCCACAGTCGATCGCGGGTTCTTATTGGTTGATTTCTGATCAATGGAAATGGCCGGAGATAGTCCTTCTATGTTATCAACATCGGGCTTTTCCGCCTGTCCCAGGAACTGTCTTGCGTAGGAAGAAAGAGACTCCATATAGCGTCTCTGACCTTCTGCATAAATGGTATCAAAAGTAAGCGAAGACTTGCCTGAACCTGACAGGCCTGTAAATACTATAAAATTATTTCGGGGAAGGGTTACGTCCACATTTTTTAAGTTATGCTCACGGGCACCCTTGATTGTGATGTATTTTATTTCCTTCATTGTTTCTTTCCTAACTATTCGAGGCAAACTTCCGATCATCGGAAATGTACTCACCCCGTACTCTATCTATCATAATCCCTGAGCTTAATCTTAAGCTCTATCAATTCATCACGTATAATTGCAGCAAGCTCGAAGTTAAGTTCTGTTGCAGCCTGATTCATCTTCTTGGTGAGACGTTCTATCTCCTTACCAAGTTCCTTCTTGTTCATGAGGTCAGGATCCTTGCCAACTTTCCTCTTTCTGTCTTCAGCGTCCTCTTCGGCTGCCTTAAGACTTGTGGAAATAAGCTCTCTTACAGCCTTTCTAATGGTCTGAGGTGTTATACCGTGTTCATCATTATATCGCTGCTGTATCTCACGTCGTCTGTTGGTTTCATCTATAGCTTTTCTCATGGAATCAGTTATCGAATCGGCATACATTATAACATGTCCGTCAACATTTCGCGCAGCACGTCCTATGGTCTGTATAAGAGAAGTTTCCGAACGAAGAAAGCCTTCCTTATCGGCATCAAGA
This sequence comes from Eubacterium sp., assembly GCA_017519155.1. Taxonomy (GTDB): domain Bacteria; phylum Bacillota; class Clostridia; order Lachnospirales; family Lachnospiraceae; genus Eubacterium_Q. The sequence continues at coordinate 10,313 of JAFWSY010000153.1, read as the reverse complement.
ATAGCTACAAGTGTTATCTCCGGAATATCCAGTCCTTCACGAAGAAGGTTAATTCCCACCAGCACATCAAAGACTCCTAGTCTCAGATCTCTTACTATTTCCATTCTTTCAAGGGTATCTATATCCGAATGAAGATACTTAACCTTGATATCCAGACCTCTCAGATAATCCGTAAGTTCCTCGGCCATCCTCTTTGTAAGAGTGGTAACCAGAACCTTATTGCCTTTTTCAACCTCGCTGTTTATCTCGCTGTAAAGGTCATCCACCTGTCCTGCAACAGGTCTTACATCTATCTCCGGATCCAGAAGTCCCGTAGGTCTGATTATCTGCTCTGCTCTTGCCTCTTCATGTTCGTCTTCGTAAGGCCCCGGTGTTGCGGAAACAAAGAGTATCTTATCTATCCTGCTCTCATACTCCTCAAAATTAAGGGGTCTGTTATCCATAGCTGAAGGAAGTCTGAAACCGAAATCAATAAGGGTTTCCTTTCTCTTCTTATTTCCGCCAAACATTCCTCTGACCTGTGGCAGTGTCTGATGGGACTCATCCACTATCATCAGATAATCGTCTCCGAAGAAATCTATAAGAGTATCAGGTGCTTCTCCCGGTTTTCCGCCGGCAAGTATACGGGTGTAGTTTTCTATGCCTGAACAAAAGCCCGTTTCACGCAGCATTTCCATATCGAACTCAGTTCTTTCCTGGATACGCTGGGCTTCAAGCAGCTTGTCATGTGACTTAAAATATACTATCCGTTCTCTCAGCTCATCATCTATTTCCTTAAGAGCACGGTCCAGCTTCTCTGAAGCTATGACATAGTAAGAAGCAGGGAATATGCAGGTAAATGTAATGTCCCTCTTTATCTCTCCGGTAAGAGGATCAAACTCTGAAAGCCTGTCTATTTCATCTCCGAAAAACTCTATTCTTATAGCTTCTCCATCTCTGTTGGCAGGTATTATGTCAACCACATCACCTTTAACTCTGAAGCTGCTTCTTTTGAAATCAACTTCATTTCTGGTATACTGCATATCCACCAGCTCTCTTATAAGCACATCTCTGTCAAGAGCCATCCCCGGACGAAGTCCCAGCATCATGGACTTATAATCTTCAGGATTACCTATACCATAGATACAGCTTACAGAGGATACTACGATAACATCATCTCTCTCCACAAGAGCTGATGTGGCACTGTGACGAAGCATATCTATTTCATCATTGACCGAAGAGTCCTTGGCTATATATGTGTCCGTGGAAGGAACATATGCCTCGGGCTGATAATAGTCATAATAGCTTACAAAATATTCCACTGCATTTTCAGGAAAGAAGGATTTCATCTCACCGTAGAGCTGTGCCGCAAGAGTCTTGTTGTGGGACATGATCAGCGTCTTTTTACCAAGAGCTTTGATTACATTTGCCATGGTGAATGTCTTGCCCGAGCCTGTAACACCCAGCAGTGTCTGGCGCTTCTTTCCCTGACGAAAGCCATCGACAATAGCCTGAATTGCTTCAGGCTGATCTCCGGTAGGTGAATATTCAGAATGCAATTTGAACTCTGCCACTTTTTCTCTCCTGTTTATCAGTTTCAAATCAACTTGTTTCTATAATTCTTTAGTCTAAAAGAGTCATGCTTATCACATGACTCCGAGATTACAAACATATATCGAAGCAGAACCCTTAGGTACAACAACTGTAAGCACATTATTCTGTACCATATAGGTTTCTTCCGACAGATCATATCCATCAGCTGCGGTTTTAAGTACTCTCTTCATAAGTCTGTTATTACGTACTCCCAGCTCACGGACATGAAGTTTTACTTCTTTATCCACAAAATCATTATTAATGATTACGGCTATGGCATGATCATCATTGAATCTTCCATAAGCTATAAGTCTGTGCTCTCCGTGGAGGAACTTAAGCGAACCGGTACGAAGGGCCTCATATCTGTTATGGATATGGATTATATCCTTATGAAAATCTATAAGCGGACGATTCTCTCTTCCCCATGGATAGGTTCTTCTCGAATCAGGATCTGTCCAGCCGCACAGTCCGGCCTCATCTCCGTAATATATAGTCGGAGCACCGGGCCAGGTCATCTGGAAGACAACCGCCGCACGCATGATTCCATAATTTACATTTTCATTTGCCGTATCAGGACCAAGGGTATTGATCCTTCCGACTCTGTGGTTAGTTCTTGTTAAGAATCTTGAATGATCATGATTGGAAAGTTCATTCATGGAACAGTACAGTGAGTTGTACATCATGTAGGACATCCAGTTTCTGATGGAGCCTTTAAAGAAGTCTGCATTTCCCAGAAAATCTCCTCTGAACTCATCACTGTGTTTTTCCACGCCTGTAAGGAACCAGGTGATAGGCTCCATAAATGCGCCGTAGTTCATGATGGTATCCCACTCATCTCCGTCCAGCCAGGCCTTAGGACTGTCATAATGCTCAGCTAAGATAATTGCATTGGGATTTGCATCCTTAACAGCTTCTCTGAAATCCTTCCAGAACTTATGATTATAAGCTTCGGAATAACCAAGATCCGCTGCCACATCAAGTCTCCAGCCGTCCACATTGTAAGGAGGTGAAACCCATTTACGTCCGACTTCCATTATATAATCGTGAAGCTTCTCTGATTCTTCGTAATTAAGCTTCGGCAGTGTGTCATGTCCCCACCAGCCGTTATAGCTTCCGTTATCGGGCCATGCATTTTCATCTGCGAACTTGAAGAAGCTTCTGTATGGACTATCCGGTGATACATAAGCTCCCTTCTCATAATCGGGATTCTTGTCGTATATATGCTCTCTGTCCAGCCACTTGTTAAAGGAACCGCAGTGATTAAATACACCATCAAGAATTATCCTAATTCCTCTTCTGTGAGCCTCTTCAACCAGATGGATGAACAGTTCATTTGACGCTTCCAGATTAGCCTTGTTGGTTACTCGGTTGATGTACCTGGTAGCCAGCTGATTGTCTGTAGCTCCTTCGGGAAGCAGGTCACCCTCATCATAGACTATCTTGCCTATATGAGGATCTATATAATCATAGTCCTGTATATCATATTTATGATTGGATGGAGATACGAAAAGAGGATTAAAATATATAGCCTCCACACCGAGACCTTTTAGATAATCCAGCTTATCTATAACTCCCTGGAGATCTCCGCCGTAGAAGTTGGCAACATCCATGTTCTCCGGAACCTGATACCAGTCCTCAACACGGTGGGACCTTCTTCCCACATAATAATATTCTCCGTCCAGAACATCATTGGAGGCATCGCCTCTGCAGAATCTGTCTACATATATCTGATATATGACCGCTCCCTTCGCCCAGTCAGGAGTCTTGAATCCGGGAACTATCTGAAAGTCATAATCATGGTTTGCATCACGGAGTATTCCCAGTCTGTTATATATAACATTCAGTCTTCCCGAATGAACCTCAAAATAATATCTGAGTTTTTCACGAAGATCGGGAACTTCTATAGTATAAAAATCGAAAATGTCATCATGAGATGTACACTCCATCGGAGTATGCTCTTCACCCACTACAAAATCAACGCCGTCTACATTGTTCCTTGCAGTCCTGAACTTGATGGTTATACTTTCCCCGATCTCAGGTTCTGCAGGGCATACAAAATTCGGAGTCCCATCACTAAAAAGAGCTCCGAAATTGAGTATCGTCGTCGAGTTATATATATGACTGATCATATTTAGAATATTATTATCTGACATAGCAGTTCTCCAAATATTGACAACATGGAGAGATTATACCACAAAATGTTGATTCTGTGAAGCAAAAGCAGTCATAAACAATCACTAATAAGCTATATCTATAACAACATCCAGACCCGGGTTTTTATTGTATATATTCATTTTTCCGTTCATTTTATTAACAAGTTCATTAACTATATAGAGTCCGAGGCCCGAACCGTCCTCTTTTCCGCTATTTCTGCCACGATAGAACTTGCCGGTAATAAATGGAATCTCTTCCTCCGCTATACCCGGTCCGTAGTCCCGAAAATGTAATCTCACGCCTGCCTCTTCTTCTGTTTCATCCAAAACCTCAAGACTTATAGATATCCGTGTCTTGGCGTACTTCTCGGAATTACTTTTCAGATTCTCAACTATCTGCAGAAGTCTCTTAGGATCCGCAGTTACCATGATAGTATCTTCATCAGGATTTACAGCCACCGGAAATGTTATGTCAACCTCATCATCATAAGCAAACAGACCTCTTACATCTTTATCCAGGAAGCTTATGATATCCATGCTCTCCTCTCTTACTTCCAGCCTGTTCATCTCAGATATGGAATGAACGAAAAGATCATTTGTAAGCTTAGATACTTCATCGCATTTCTGGGTAAGAATAGACAGGTATTTCTGTCTCTTCTCAGGCGTCGAATCCATATTTGCTTCAAATGCCTCCACATATGCTCTTATGGAAGCCATAGGAGTTTTTATATCATGAGACAAAGTTGCTATAACGGTTTTATTATTTTCGATAGCTGTTTTTTCAGTATTTCTGGACTTGATTATCTCCTTACGCATATTCTCAAAGGCCCAGGTAAAATCACCAAAATAATTTCCCCGTTCCACTTTCAATCCTACATCCAGATTACCCTTTGCTATCTCAGAAGCAAACCCCTTCATCTTCTCAAAAGGTCTTAATATCCTGGAATTAACATATAGCAAAACCAATAATACCCCGAGAATATTAACAGCAACCAAAATCCACATCAAAAAAAATCCCCCGGAGGTATTATCAGATATATCCTCATCCGAATGTAAAATTATCTCATCACATTTTTGAAGAGCAGCATCCTCATCTCCGGTCTTAATAAGATTCTTTATCTCATTTATTTCCACGGATGTACTTTCTGAACTGTTTACCTCCTCAGATTTTTTTTCGGAAGTAATATGGGATATCACAACTCCCCCAAGGACAATCATGATCAGAGTATAAATAATTGCAAAGCTCAAAAGTTTTTTATTCATCATTCTACCTGTTTTATTCCAGTATATAACCTACCTTAAATACAGTTTTTATATATTCCGGTTTAGAAGGATTATCTTCCAGTTTTTCTCTCAGCCATCTTATATGTACGGTAAGGGTTGACGCATCCACTTCACTGAAGGCCCCCCAGACTTCCGATATAAGCTTATCCTTTTCAATAGCATTTCCTCTGTTACGACAGAGAAAGGCAAGAAGATCAAACTCTTTAAGCGAAAGTGCCACTACCTTCCCGGCTTTTTTTACTGTCCTTGAAGTAATATCCACCTCCACATCTCCGAAGGTTACTATTTCTTCCTTCTCAGCAAAACCATAGGTTCGTCTGATGAGAGCATTTACCCTGACCAGCAGTTCCTTCATGGAGTAAGGCTTCGGCAGATAATCATCTCCCCCCATCTCAAATCCGGATACTCTGTCATCCAGACTCGTTCTGGCGCTGGCGAAAATAACAGGAACCGTGGATACCTTCCTGAGCTCCTGACAAACCTCAAAGCCCTCACCATCCGGAAGATTGATATCCAGCAGGACAAGATCAAACTTACCATCTGTCAGCCGGTCAAAAGCTTCTTCAACATTATAAGCCTGATCTACCTCATATTCATAATTCTCCAACATCTCCTTAATAATATCGGACAATGCCACATCATCATCAACAATCAGAATCCTTCTCATCTCATCCCCTCAATCATCCATATATGTGACAGTCGAACCAGGTTCAAACTGTCACAAAAGATGACAATTTTTTATCAGGTGAAAAACTGTCATCTTTTTTATTCAACTAAACTTTATTTTATCACAATATCCGTTACAATTCTCAGTTTTTTAGAAATTCTTCGAGCATCCAACACTTTTATTCTGTGATTAATTCACGAGCACTCAGCTTCTTCACTTTCCTTGATGCAAGGTAGCCAAATACCAGGTAGCAAAGCGCAAATATTACTATTGGTTTGATGAAGAACATCGGTCCATAATACATCTCTATATGTCCTATACCGAAAAGCGAGAATACTGACGCAAGAAGCTTTGCCGAATAGAGTCTTCCGAGAACAACTGCGAAAACAGAGCTTAGCAAACTTATGATCATAAATCTTGTGGCAAAGGATCTTCTTACTCTGCCTACACTGAAACCTGTTGCTCTGTAGATTCCCAGATCTGTCCTCTCCTGGATAAATGCCTTGGCACATACCATTACAATAGTTACGATGGCAAATGCGAAGGAAAGGATATATATCAGAAGCTTTGAGCCTTCAGCTGCCAGATAAAAGTCATTTACTATGAAGCCATCTTTGCTATCGAAATCATTATACTCAACTTCCACATCATCTCCGTATTTCTCCAGAATCTCTTTTTCAATTTCCGGTCCCTTGGATGAATCCTTCAGAACTACACCATACATTCCCAGCTGGTCTATGGTGGATGGGTCCGCTGAATCCCCCTTTAGTCTGTTGAAACCCTCAAGTGTAATCGCCACAGCCTTTCCCGTATCATTCATAGTCTGGAATATACCTACTATCATATATTCCGCAGACTGCTCATATCTTCCGATTGTTAATTTATCACCTATTTTTACATCCAGAAGTTTACTGACCTGTTCAGTGATAACAACCTCATTATCGTACTTTATTTCTCTTCCCTTATAAACTGATGAAAGTTCATCGGGATATCCCTTCACAAATGTCATCATGCTTTCACCATTTACTGAAGTATAAATGTGTGATTTATATTGTCTGCCTTCTATCTCACTGTATTTTTTGATCACATTTTCGATATCCGAAACCTTACAATCAGGTTCAGCAACCTTAAATGCAAATTCTATTTCTGTAAAAGGTTCTCCCATGGAAATAAGTGCATTTCTGGACTGAATATATCCGCTCATAAGCTCAGTAGTTATGATGGTAAATATAAGAAGCACCGTTACTATAACTATACTTATATAACGTTTCGGAGCACTGGTTATCTGGCGAAGTCCCAGCCAGAATGCCATGCAGCCTTTTTTCACAGGAGCATTAATCCTGCTGTCAAAATAATAATCCTCTCTGCCATTTGTTATAGCCTTTACAGGAGATGTTTTCGATATCTTTCTGGTAAATACATAAACATAAATTACAGTCACCGCAAACAGCAGCACCATGAAAACCAGACTCTCCAATATAGGAAGCTTCTTCTCAGGAAGCAGAGCTGTAAGACTGAAAAATATCCGGCTCATTATTCTCTCACAAGGAATGGATATAATAACTCCCAGTATGGTACCAATCAGCTCTATGATCAGATACTGATAGACATATACCAGCTGGATCTTTTTATCCGAAAAGCCCAGGCTCTTAAGAATACCCAGATTTCTGTACTCGATTTCCATTTCCGTACTTATATTATGTCCGGCCACTATCAGGAATATAACAAATAACCGCACTGCAAAGCCGGTAATAACAGCAAGAATTATCTCAATAAACAGACCTGTATAATGCTCTGCTGTTTCTCTAGTCATAGTTCCCTTAGCCATGTCATTAAGCTTAGTTTTAAGAGTAAGATCTCTAAGGAAAATGCTTGATGATTCGTCAGCTTTATCACTTGGATACACAAACACAACCTTACCCACAACCCATCCGTCAGTATCGGGATCAACTATGCTTTCCTTATTTGATTTATAAAAATAATCAAAATCCTCATCACTCATGAAAACCATCTTATAACCGATTATGGAAGAGCCCATATAAGCTTCCTGTACAAAGCCTTTTACCGTAAATGTCTCATGAGAATTCAGAAAATCCATTTCCAGCTTACTGCCTGCCTCGGCATTAAGTTTACCGGCAAGTCCATAGGGAATATAAACCTCTCCCTTTTTAAGCGAATGGTTCTTATATTCCGGCGAGTCCGGCATGATAAGCTCAGTGCAGTCGTCATTAAAGATAGGGATAGTTTCCGGCTGTTTGATAATGAAGTAACCATTTCCGTCCTTCTTGTCACCGATCTGACAATTTACTCCCATCAGCGCATCATGGACCTCAACATGATCAACAGTATCCTGAGCCTCAACCTTATCCATTAATTCCTCAGAAAAATTCTGCTCATTAAACTCAGCAAATATAACGCCTTTATCTTCAACCTCAAAGGCCTTTCTTTGCGCCAGTTCATAATTCTTTCTGACACCGAACATGGTAATAACACTGATCACTATAAGCATAGTAAGAATCATGAATCCGATCATAATACCTTTTCTGTTTTTTATACCTGCTTTAACAAGTGTATATATTTCCATTTTGTTTTCCTTTCAGTTTACCAGTCAAGTGACTCAAGCCATGCATTGATCTGTGCCTCTCTGGACTTATTACTTTGCAGAAGTTCTCCATCAGAGCCCTTCTCACCGTATCGGCTGAGCTCCAGCTCTCCCACTATATTTCCGTCGTCCAGATAAAGGATTCTGTTTCCGTGAAGAGCCGCCTTTATATCATGTGTAACCATCACTATACTTTGTCCACCGGCATTAAGCTCTGTCAGAAGATCAAGAACCTCTGTGGTATTCTTTCTGTTTAGTGCTCCCGTTGGCTCATCTGCAAACAGCACTGCCGGGTCATTTATAACCGCCCTTGCAATAGCGCATCTCTGCTGCTCACCACCCGATACTCTGGAAGGAAGATTATTCTTTACTTCGGAAAGGTTCATTCTGTCCAGCAGCTCCTCTGCCTTTTTCTTCGTAGCTGCCACACTCTTACTTTTATCCAGGTAACCCGTAACACACACATTTTCCAGGAGGGACAGATTACTTACCAGATGCATCTGCTGGAATACAAAGCCAAAATCATTAACTCTGATATCACTCATCTTCTTTTCTTTTAACAATGTTATGTTAACTTCTTCACTATCCTTGTCTTTCGGATTTTTATAAAGCACCTGACCTGATGTTGCCTTGTCCATTCCGGACAGTGCATAAAGCAGAGTTGATTTTCCAGAACCTGAGGATCCCATTATCACGGTAAAGTCTCCATCGTATATATCCATATTTACATTTGTTAATACCTGAGTCATTTCGCCGTTATTGGCAAATGTTTTCTGCACATCTATTGCGGATATGATCTTATCTTTCATTTTCGCTCCTTGTTTTATATTATTAACCAATTCATCTTTTTTTACTAAGCAGGGCATTTCTTTCATATAAAAAGGTATTGCCAGCTGTAGCTTACAATACCTTTATAACATACGACTTATTAAGAAGTCCTTAAGCCTGATTATTCAATTTTAAAATTTTGTATTATGAATATACTATCCACTTATCCGATATATGAACAAGCAGCCAGTGCAGCAACAGCTCCGTCGGAAGCAGCGGTTGTCAGCTGCCTTACTGTTTTTGTTCTGCAGTCTCCGGCTACAAAAACACCAGGAGTTTTTGTAAGACAGCTTTCGTCAGCTGCCACATAACCGGAAGCATCCAGCTCGGCAATATCTTCAAAGCTCTTATTGTCAGGCTCCTGACCTATGGCAATAAACAATCCCTGAACAGCAATCTCTCTTTCTTCGCCGGTAAGCTTATCCTTAACTACCACAGCTTCAAGTGACTTGTCTCCCTTAAGCTCTGTTACTGTAGAGTTAAGTACAAACTCTGTATTATCTTTATTCTTAAGCAGTTCAAGACTCTTCGGTTCTCCACGGAACTCATCACGTCTATGTATTATGTAAACCTTATTGCAGTAATTAGTCAGGAAAAGCGCATCCTCAAGAGCCGTATTTCCTCCACCATTTACCGCAACGTCCTTTCCCTTGAAAAAGGCTCCGTCACAGGTAGCACAGAAGGACACACCACGTCCTGTCAGACTGTCTTCCTTCTCTAAACCGAGACGACGATTCTTAGCGCCGGTGGCGATGATAACAGTCTTAGCCTCATAGGTTTTTCCGGATTCGGCAGTAACTTTGAAACTCTCTTTATCTGCTTCTTCTGAACTCTCTATCTTCTCTACACTAACAGCCTTCTCATATTCTATTTCTGCTCCAAGCTCTGTAGCCTGCTCATAAAGCCCCATGGAAAATGCGAACCCACTGGTGGACTTTATTCCGGGGTAATTTGCTATCTCGGGAGTATTTACTATCTGACCTCCCACAGTAAGAGCCTCCAGACAGACAGCATGCTTTCCTGCTCTCTGTACATATATAGCTGCAGAAAGACCTGCAGGGCCGGCACCAATAATTAATACATCTATCATTTTTTTATTCCTCTCATTATCTTTTGTACTTCTATGCTTCCAAATACTCTTCTTAAATAATATGTCATACTCTTCTTAAAAAATCTATCATACTCTTGTTCAATAATATGTCATACT
>JAFWSY010000152.1 GCA_017519155.1 Eubacterium sp. | reverse complement strand
TAGCCCTGCAATCGCTAAACCCGACGAACGTACAAGCAGTGCAATCGCTGATTTCTCCGAACAAGTTCGTCGGTCGGCAGACAAGCTGCCTTATAATCAGCGATACCGGGCTGTCGCCCGTATGAAATGACAAGACAAGCACCTTCTTAGCGTGCAAGCACTCACGAAGGCACTTCTCTCGTCATTTCGCACTGCTTTATTTTCGCAAAACTATGGTTTCACGAATAAATATGTATTTCCAGATACCACTATTCTCTTATGTATTAATACAAAAAGATGACATTTATTCACCTGATAAAAAAGTGTCATCTTTATAGTTTAATCAATTATAAGTTATGTATTCTCTTTCTGAGAGTTCTTTTATGAGCTGGCTCAGTGGTAAACCGACCACATTGTTATAATCGCCGTTGATTGATTCTACGAGTCTTGAACCGATTCCCTGAATCCCGTAAGCGCCGGCTTTATCCATTGGTTCACCGGTGGCGATATAATCAAGTGCTTCGTACTCATCAAATGGATACATTTTTACGAAAGTTTTGGAATAAAATCCAAAGCTGTCTGCTTCAATCATTTTTTCCAGATAATAACTGTATGTAAGGTACCTGCAATTTACTCCGGTATATACTTCATGTGTATTACCTGAAAGCATCATAAGATACTTCTTTGCTTCTGCCGAATCTTTAGGTTTCCCCAGAATGGTTCCTTCATAAGCAACGACTGTATCTGCAGATATTACAAGTATGCCTCCATCTTCCGGAATCAACATATTGTAAACATCCATAGAATCATTTTTAGGGGTTTTACGAATAAATATGTCTGCAACTGCTTTACATTTCATATCAGAAAGCTCTAAAACCACCTTTTCAGGCGCTGTTTCATTGGTTTTTTCATCTATATCACTGGTTATTACCTGAAATTCCAGTCCGGCCTGCTGAAGAAGTTCTCTTCGTCTGGGTGATTCTGAAGCTAATATTATAACAACATTTTGATTCATAATTCTGTTGATGCTCTCCTATTTTGTTAATGTATTAGTTTATGATTGCTCTGGTGTCAATTTAGATAAGGAACTCTTCTTTAACAGCCGGTTTTATGGTCCAAATATTTGTAAATGCGTTATTTGATATTATTTTCATATATCTTTCCTGTTCAGTTGGGAATACTCTTGAAGTAAATACTGCATCTCCGTCATTTACGAATATTTCTATAGAGCTTTTATCTATATATATTCTCAGATTTGATAATCCGTTCTCAAGGATTCTGGTCCTGCTTTCGCCATCAGATATATTAAATCTTTTTTTCAAAGAACTTCTGTCGATTGTTATTTCTTTCTTTTCTTCGATATATTCAATAGATAAACCGCCCTCTCCTGCTTTGTTAGTAAATATATCAAGTTCGCAGTCTCCAGGCTTGATTTCCAGTTCGATTTCTGCTGCATATGGAAGGTCTACACAACCATATTCATTTTCTGATATATTTATTTTCTCGTCTCTTAGCTTTTTAAGCTTTGGAAGTGGTTTCTGAATAAGGCGTCTCCCCCTTATCGTGAGTTCTCTCGGAAGGGTAAGACATCCGGACCATTCATCATCATCTGTTGGATATGATGCACCGGGGAGTCCCATCCATGCTATTAAGATTGCCTTATCATTATCTTCGATATTGTTAGCGCACGCTGCAGCATAGGAATCAAATCCGAAATCCAGTACATGAAAATCTCCATCAGGAATAAATGTAAGACTGTCCCAATCCATTGTTCCTATTATATATCCGTTATGATTTGTTCCTTCGCCTCTGTCTTTTAGCTTAATATACTGCGGACAGAACATAAGAACATCTTTTCCGCCTATATGTTCTATAGAAGGACATTCCCACATACCGCCCAGATTTTCAAATCCCGGTACCTTTAATTCGCCTGCAAATGTCCATCCATGGAGCAGATTTTCAGATTTATAGATAATAATACGTCCACAGTTATCCTTTGTCTGTGCCCCAAGAATTATATAATACGTCTTTTCATCAGGCATTACAATTATTTTGGGATCTCTCTGATTTTCAGTATATTCTGGATTAGGTCCGAAAAGAGGAAGCGGATATTTCTCCGGCCAGCCATCATTTCCCAGTTTTGCTATGCAAGTATATGAATGTCTGATATAATCCTCATCTCTGTTATTTCCGGTATAATAAAGGTACAGTTTATCTCCTATCGGCATAGCTGAACCGGAATAAGCACCTTTATTATCATATCCATATATTTCTTCGGGCATCAGACAAACGCCCAGATTCTTCCAGGTTATCAGATCCTTTGAAACTACATGATACCAGTATTTCAGACCATGAACAGCTCCCCACGGGCACCACTGATAAAAGAGATGCCAGTTATTATCATACCACACAAAACCATTTGGATCGTTTAACAAACCAGTAATTGGCTGTATATGATAAGTCTGTCGATACTCTGACTTGATGATTCTGTCATAAAGCTCAATCAACTCCTGGGGATCTTTAAGATATCTATACTTTTCTTCTTTTGTCCATTCTCTCATAAATCACCTCAAGAATGCATATTAAGATATTATCTTCCGGTTTCTTTCTTATATTCAGCTACATTTGTCTCAAGCACTGTTTTTCTTATAGGAAGTATTCTTCCCGGAGATACAGACAGCTCATCATATCCCATAGCCAGGAATTCCTTAGTCAGGCTGAGGTCTGCACCAAGCTCGCCACATATTCCTGCCCATGCTCCATGTCTGTGTGCAGCATCAGCTATCATCTGAAGCATTTTTAAGATAGCCGGATGATGTGAATCATAGAAGTCATCAAGTGACTGGTTCTGTCTGTCAATAGCAAGAGTATACTGAGTCAGATCATTTGTTCCCACACTGAAGAAATCAACTTCTTCAGCCAGCTCATCAGCTATAATAACTGCTGCCGGAGTCTCTATCATAATACCCAGTTCAATATTTTTATCATAAGATAAACCATCAGCATCCAGAGAAGACTTAACCTCTTCAACTATTTTCTTGATCTTCTTAACCTCATCTACAGATATGATCATAGGGAGCATGATTGATATCTTGCCAAATGCGCTGGCTCTTAAGATTGCTCGAAGCTGTGTCTTAAATACTTCAGGTCTTGTAAGGCATATTCTGATGGCACGAAGTCCCAT
>JAFWSY010000151.1 GCA_017519155.1 Eubacterium sp. | reverse complement strand
AATCCCATATGAAGAATATTACACACAGATAAAAAAGAATTAGGAGAAAAATATGAGACGCGTAGTTATTACAGGAATTGGAACTATTAACCCCGTAGGACATAATCTCGAGGAAGCTTGGGAGAATGTTAAAAAAGGTGTTTGTGGAATTGACTTCACAAAGCAGATCGATACAACTGACTTCAAGGTAAAGGTTTCCGGTGAAGTTAAGGATTATGATCCTGCTGATTATCTTGACAGAAAAGAAGCTCGTAAGATGGATCGTTATACACAGTTTGGTATGATCGCTGCAAGAGAGGCTATCAAGGACAGCGGTATAGATATTGAGAAGGAAGATCCATTCAGATGTGGAACCATAGTTTCATCCGGTATTGGTGGTCTTATTACAATTTCCGATCAGACTATCAGAGGATATACAAAGGGATATGAGAAAATATCTCCATTCTATATTCCTATGTCTATTTCAAATATGTGTGCAGGTGAGATTGCAATCGACACCGGTTTCAAGGGTGTCTGCGAGTGTATCGTAACTGCCTGTGCAAGTGGTAACAATGCTATCGGTGAATCTTTCCATAAGATTCGTGACGGATATCAGGATGTGATGATCACAGGTGGTGCTGAAGGCTGTATCTGCCAGATGGGAGTTGGTGGATTCACTGTTATGCAGGCTCTCAGTACTTCTACTGATCCTAACCGTGCTTCTATTCCATTTGACGCTGAAAGAGGCGGATTTGTAATGGGTGAGGGTTCCGGTATCCTTATCTTAGAGGAACTTGAACATGCTAAGGCAAGAGGTGCTAAGATCTACGGCGAGGTTGTAGGTTACGGTGCAAGCTGCGATGCATATCATATAACAGCACCGGATCCAACAGGTGCAGGTGCTGCAGGTTGTATGGAAATGGCAATCAAAGATGCAGGTATTGAGAAGGAGCAGGTTAATTACATCAACGCTCATGGAACTTCAACTCACCTTAATGATGCAGGTGAGACAAAGGCTATCAAGACAGTATTTGGTGATCATGCTTATAAGCTCATGGTCAGCTCAACAAAGTCCATGACAGGACATCTTATGGGGGCTGCTGCTGCCATCGAAGCTATCTTTACAACAATGGCTCTTAAAGATGGATTTGTTCCTGCAACAATTAACTATAAGACACCTGATCCTGAGTGTGATCTTGACATCGTACCTAACGAGGGAAGAGAAGTTGACATAAAGTATGCGCTTTCAAATTCACTTGGATTTGGCGGACATAACGCAGCTGTACTTTTTGCTAAGTATAATGACTAACAAACTAGTTTACATAAGATAACCGTATAAATATTTAAAATGAGGTATTAACATGGAACTTAATTCAAATCAGATAAGAGAGATAATACCGCATCGTTATCCGATGCAGCTGGTAGATAAGATAACAGATTTTGAGCCGGGAGTCTGGGCTGAGGGAATCAAATGCGTTTCAGTAAATGAGTCCTTCTTCCAGGGACATTTTCCTGAGGAGCATGTTATGCCCGGTGTACTCATAGTTGAGGCTCTTGCACAGTGTGGAGCTGTAGCAATCCTTTCATCTGATGAGTTTAAAGGTAAGATCGCATTTTTCGGCGGTATCAAGAATGCACGTTTTCGTAAGCAGGTGAAGCCGGGAGATGTACTGGAGCTCAGATGTGAGATAACCGAAAGAAGAGGCCCTCTTGGATTCGGAAAGGGTGTTGCCAAGGTTGACGGCAAAGTAGCTTGTCAGGCTGAGATTTCATTTGCGATCGGAGCCGGAAAAGAAGAGTAGTATTAAAAGAGGGTGAATGTTATGAATAAGAGTTCTGAGGAAAACATGGAACTTACTTTTGCGGAAATGGCCGCACTCACACCTAAGGAAAGACTGGAGCGTAATCCTCTGTCTGCACTTTATTCAAAATTCAGAGTGCATTATTACAGAGACGTTTTTAAAAGGATAAACAGCAGAGAGCTGTCTCTTACCACCACAGAGGTTTACTGCGTTGAGATAATTCATAATCTGGGCAAGCCTACCATTCAGGAGTTTGCTAACTTTATAGGTATATCTTCGCCAAATGCGACCTATAAGGTTAATTCGCTGATAAAGAAGGGCTATGTTCAGAAGGTACAGTCCGACAAGGATAAAAGAGAGTTTTATCTGGATGTGACTGAAAGATATTACAGGTACTATAACATCAACGAGAAGTATCTGGATATCGTGGAAAACAGACTTAAGGCCAACCTTTCACCGGAGGAATTTGAGATGTTCAATAATACTCTGAAGAAGATATATAATGAGATGATGCCGGAAGTTTCTCTGGATAATGAATAAATCATGCAACAGATGAGGGCTTATCAGGAACCTGTTAGATATACCCGATTATATAAGGTGATTGATTAATTAGTTCATTTCATTTATATTATAACAAGGGATGTTACTGCCGGAGAAAAACTTAAAGTAAAAAAATGGCAGTGTTTGAAAGGGGGACTTATAAGTGAAAAAGTTTATTAACGCATTTTTAGCAGCGTCAATCTGTCTCGCACTTACAGCCTGCGGCAGCAGCGCATCAACGGATTCTGGAGCACGTTCTTCGGTTCAGAAGGCAGCATCTAATTCGGCTGGATATGTGGATTCCTACGACTACGCAGCTACTGAGGCAGCCTATGAGGATGTGGAATATGAAACTGCAGCCGGTGATGAACCGGTATATGAAGAGTCAGATGAAAGTGTAGAAGGTGATGTTTCCGATAAGGAAAATAAAACCAATAAGCTTGATACAGAGAAACTGATCTATAGATGTAATATCAGTCTGGAAACTCTCAGATTCGATGATACAGTCAGTGAATTCCAGAAGATTATCACAAAGTATAATGGATTCATAGAGAGTGAAAATACCTACATAAACAGCACCGGCTATTATGAATCCAGCGGACTTGGTGTATATGTTGCAACAGTCAGAGTTCCATCTGATAAGTATAAGGATTTTGTAAATGAGACCGGTGGCATCGGAACTCTTATAAACAGATCACAGAATGTCACAAATGTATCTCAGGAATATTCAGATCTTTCAGTTGAGCTGGAGGTTCTTGAGGCTCAGAAGGCTGATTATCTGGAAATGCTCAAAGAAGCAAAGAAGCTTGAGGATATGGATAATGTAATCCTTATAAGTGACAAGATCTCTTCTGTAAGTACTCAGATCAATCAGATAAAGACAAGACTTAATTCAATAGATAATGATGTTGCCTACAGCTATGTAGATGTAAACATCAAGGAAGTAAAGGAAATAGTTGAGCATTCAGAAGATTCCTTCGGAACAAGATTCATGAAGGAAGTTAAGCAGGGCTGGTATGATTTCTTCTTCGGACTGCAGAACTTCATCATCTGGATAGTTGCTAATATCTGGGGACTTCTGATATTCTTCGGAATAATTGCTCTTATCATCTTCATCATCAAGAAGATCATTAAGAAGTCAAGAAAGAAGAAGGAAGAGAGAATGGCTCGCATGTATCCGGGTTATGTACCTCAGACTCAGACAAATGCACCGGCAGCAAAGCCACAGGCAAATGCAAAGCCACAGGCTGATGCAAAGGCTGCACAGCCGGAAGATAAGAAAGAAACTGCTGAAGAAAATAAAAACGACAAGCAGGATAAGAAAAAAGGTAAATAAAATTATAAACATATAAGTGTAAAGAAGTCCGTAGTATTACGGGCTTCTTTTCTGGTTGAAGGGATTTGGTACTTCCGACTTGATTTATATGATTTTTATCCGAAATTGTGGTATACTTCTACTTGGTGTACTTACGTGGCTTAGTACATTTTGAGTTAAAGAACAGAGGTTTTTGAAATGGAAAGTATATACGGCAGATATGAGAGCGCTCTTTACATAGTTCAGGATAAGATGGAGAAGGCTCTTAATGAATATCAGCAGCAGATATATGAGAAGACCCAGGATAAAGGCTATGAGCATATTCTGGTTCGTATCAAATCAGATGAAAGCATGCGTGAAAAATGCAGACGAAAAGGGATAGAGGAAAATGAGTACTCGGCTCTTTTCATAAATAAGGATGCCATCGGAATAAGGATTGTGTGTTCCTTTATCGAGGATATATTTTCGGTTATCAAATACATCAGGACCATTCCTGATGTGGAAGTTATTGAAGAAAAGGATTACATACAACATGCCAAACCCAACGGCTACAGAAGTTATCATATGATTCTGGGAGTTAAGGTTCCCTATCCGGATGTTACTGGAGCAGATCCCGGTACATTTTATGTGGAAATGCAGATAAGGACCATTGCCATGGATACCTGGGCTGCTCTTGAACATAAGATGAAATATAAAAAAGACATTCCAAATCAGGCGCTGCTGGTTTCTGAGCTTAAACGTGTGGCAGATGAACTGGCGTCCTGCGACCTGTCTATGCAGACTATACGTGACCTGATAGATTCCTCCGGTGAATAGGAAGACTTAAACTGATGAAAAGATTTCTTAAATACTTAAAACCCTATACTATAAAATGTATTCTCGCTCCACTTTTTAAGATGCTTGAAGCAACCTTCGAACTTCTGGTTCCTCTGGTTATTGCGCGTCTGGTGGATGTGGGTATAGATGGAGGTGACAGAAAGAGTATCATCATTTCTGCCATCCTTCTTTTTGTACTTGCTGCAGTGGGAATGGCAGCGGCCATTACTGCACAGTATTTCTCGGCAAGGGTTGCCATGGACTTCGGAAAGACTGTAAGAGGCGAACTCTTCAGACATATAGAGAGCCTGTCCTACAGCAATATCGACAGACTTGGAACCTCCACGCTGATCACAAGAATGACCAGTGATGTTAATCAGATGCAGACCGGTGTAAATATGATACTCAGACTACTGCTGAGATCACCATTTATCGTTTTCGGCGCAACCATCATGGCATTTACGGTAAATGCAAAGGTGGCTAAGTATTTTATATACATACTTATTGCGCTGTTTATCGTAGTAGGTGTGATAGTAGTTGTTTCTATCCCACTTGTTAAGAAGGTTCAGGAAAGACTTGATAATGTTACGCTTCATACAAGAGAGAATATAGTAGGTGTAAGGGTAATCAGGGCATTTAACAGAAGCGACGAAGAGTCGGAGGAATTCCATCTTTCGGCAAAGCTTCTCATGAAGAAGCAGCTCTTTGTGGGCAGGGTATCCTCCTTCCTGAATCCTGTTACACTGGTAATAATCAACACAGGTATAGCCTGCGTGGTATATAACGGCGGAATGATGGTACATGACGGAGGCATGGCCAAGGGTGAGGTCATCGCTTTATATAATTACATGTCCTACATACTGGTGGAACTGATAAAGTTTGTTAATTTCATTATCACTGTATCGAAGATGTTCGCCAGTGCAAGAAGAGTGGCAAATGTAATGGACGTTCAGCCTGATATAACCTATGGAAGTGAAGAGGCTGAGAACGTAAGACACACAATTGATTTCGAAAATGTATCCATGACCTATAAGGGCTCCAAGGCTCCGGCCATAAGCGATATAAGCTTACATGCCGAGGAAGGTGAGATAGTAGGTGTCATCGGAGGAACCGGCTCTGGTAAGACTACTCTTGTGAATCTCATTCCGAGATTCTATGAGGTAACCTCAGGCTTGCTTAAGATAGACGGAAAAGATGTAAAGGATTATTCAAAGGAAGCTATCAGAAGTCTGGTGGCTGTTACTCCGCAGCATAGTGTTCTCTTCAGCGGCAGTGTTGAGGATAACCTTAAGATGGGCAGGGATGATATAACCAGCGAAGAGCTGGAAAAGGCAGTAACCATGTCCCAGTCCGGTTTTATAAATGAGAAGGAAGGAAAGCTTGCATACCAGGTTAGTGCCGGAGGAAGAAATCTGTCCGGAGGACAGAGACAGAGACTCTGCATAGCAAGATGTTTTGCAAAGAATTCTCCTATTATCATTCTGGATGACAGCGCTTCAGCACTTGATTTTGCTACTGAAAAAAGTTTAAGACAGGCTATAGCCTCGATAAAAGAAAATAAAATAATATTCATCGTAAGTCAGCGTATAGGAAGTATTATGAATGCTGACAAGATAGTTGTTATGGAAAAGGGTTCTGTAGCAGGTATCGGTACTCATGATGAACTCATGGAAAGCTGCGACGTTTACAGGGAGATCTACACCTCCCAGGTAGACGAGAAGGAGGTGGCATCATGAGAATCATGAAGTATCTTATAAAGTACATACCTCTTATCATCATTTCCATACTGGCGGCTCTGGCATCGGTATATTTCCAGCTGGAGATTCCGATCAATATAGGTAAGGCTATAGATGAAATAGTTACAGGTGACAGCTTCAAGTTTAACAGACTGCTTATGTTTAGCTGCTATGCCATTATGAATGCAGGCTTTGCTGCCCTGGCACAGTGGATCATGACACTTGTTAATAATGCAGCTGTAAACAGAGTATCCAGAGATATAAGAGTGAGAGCCTTTGATGCACTTCAGAGTATGCCTCTCAGCTATATAGATTCCCATTCGCCGGGAGATATAGTTTCAAGGATTACAACTGATATAGATCAGTTTTCCGATGGACTGCTGCTTGGTTTCTCGCAGTTCTTTACAGGTGTCATCACCATTATTGGAACTATATTCTTCATGATAAGACTGGATGTAAAGATAGCTGTAATGGTTATTCTTCTTACACCCCTTTCACTTTTTGTGGCAGGCTTCATCTCAAAGAAGACACATAAACATTTTGCACGCCAGTCAGAGAGAAGAGGTAAGCTCACCGGACATATAGATGAGATGATCGGAAATGAGAAGGTGGTTCAGGCATTTTCCTATGAGGAGAAGGCTGCAGAGAGATTCGATGAATTAAACGAAGAACTGACAGAGTCAAGCTTTAAGGCTACATTTTACTCATCAATAGTTAACCCGGCTACAAGATTTGTAAACAATATAATCTATGCTGCAGTAGCGGTATTTGGTGCATTTCTCGCACTGGCATCCGGTATAACAGTAGGTAATCTTGTTACATTTCTCTCATATGCTAACCAGTATATGAAGCCGTTTAATGAGATATCAAATGTGCTTACAGAGCTGCAAAATGCACTGGCCTGCGCCGACAGAGTCCTGGAGCTTATTGAAGCTGAAAAGGAAGAGCCGGATAAAGAAGATGCTTGCAATCTTGTAAGTGTAATGAACAACCTTCCTGAAAGTGAAAGAGGAAGCATAGACATAGAGGACATCAGCTTCTCCTATGATAAGGATAAGGAGCTGCTTAAGCATCTCTCCCTGGATGTTAAGCCGGGCATGAGAGTTGCTATAGTCGGACCTACCGGAAGCGGAAAGAGTACCCTCATCAATCTTCTGATGAGATTCTATGACGTGGACGAGGGTGCGGTTAAAATTGAAGGAAATGATATCAGAGATATAACAAGAGAAAGTCTCAGGGAAAGCTTCGGAATGGTGCTTCAGGAGACCTGGCTCAAGACTGCTTCAGTTAGAGATAATATCTGCTACGGCGTTCATGACGCCACACAGGAGCAGGTGGAAGAGGCAGCAAGACTTACCCATGCGGACAGATTCATAAACCTTCTTCCTGATGGTTATGATACCGTTCTTACAGAGGACGGCGGAAGTCTGTCAGAGGGACAGAGACAGCTGCTCTGTATAACAAGAGTCATGCTGAGAATCCCGCCTATGCTGATTCTGGATGAGGCTACGTCCTCCATCGATACAAGAACAGAACATAGAGTTCAGCGTTCCTTCGCAAAGATGATGAAGGGCAGAACCAGCTTCATAGTTGCACACAGACTTTCAACCATACGTGAAGCGGACATGATACTGGTAATGAAGGATGGAAATATAATAGAGCAGGGCACCCACGAAGAACTGCTTGAGAAAAAAGGATTCTACAACGAACTGTACTACAGCCAGTTCGAAAACTAAAAAGATGACAAAAAATTATCAGGTGAAAAACTGTCATCTTTTGACTAACTGATTAAAAGGAGAAACATATGAATATATTACTCGCAGAGGACGAGAGGGATCTGTCGAGGGCACTGGTGGCTGTACTT
>JAFWSY010000150.1 GCA_017519155.1 Eubacterium sp. | reverse complement strand
CCCCTTCATAAGGCTTTATCATACCGGCAGCAAGCTTCAGGAGAGTCGTCTTTCCTGCTCCCTGCCTTCCACGTATCTTATATGCAGAACCGGCTTCAAATCGGCTGTTCACACGGTCAATAATAAGCTTATCATCATAGCCAAAAGATACATTATGTAAACTGATTCCGGCATTTGATTTACTTACACTTCCATCAATAAACTTATCTATCTTAAGATTAGCGGATACTGTAGCGGTATTAAGCTTATTCAGCTTTATATTTCGATAAATGTAATCCAGTCCAGTTATGTCAACCTCTCTTATCTTTCCCTCATACAGTTCATACTGAACATCCGTCAGTTTGAGCACATCTATATTCTTTGAAAAGATGATAACCGTCTGTCCTTTAATACGTGCATTCTTTATAAGTGAGTTCAGATATTTAGTTACTACCTCACCACTGCACATACTGAAGGGTTCATCCATAACCAGAAGATCCGGATGCGCAATAAGAACACTGGCAAGAACAGCCCTCTGCTGTTCACTGGCACTTATGGACTGATAATTACTGTTCTTCTTTGCCTTCAGTTTATACTTTTTTAGATAGAAGCTTCCTCTTTTAAGCGTTTTCTGTGGCTCAAAACCGATATTCTCCGTTCCGAATATGATGTCACGTGAGATATTATCGAAAACAACACTCTCCCTGGGATTCTGATAGACCATACCGCTTATTCTCTGAACCTTTTCTCTGTCTAACTGAGAATAAGTATCATATCCATTGATCAGGATACTGCCCATAGCCTCTGGTCTGGTCTTTCCCGCCAGATAACCTGCAAGTGTAGACTTACCACAGCCATTACGTCCCGTGATACCGACTACCTCCCCCCTATTTACGGTCAGAGTCACATCGCTGCCTTCGATCATAGACATATGAAGTTGTGAAACCTTAATATATGGAACCATAATTGTTTATCCTAGAAAAAATGGCATCTGCTTACTGCAGATGCCACGTCATGAATCATTATTATAAAGATAACTTATACAAGCTCAAGGATTACTTCGAGAGCTCCGTCACCCTTACGCTGACCGATCTTAACGATTCTTGTATAACCGCCCTTACGATCTGCATATTTAACAGCATACTCACTGAAAAGCTTATCTGTAAGATCAACCTTCTTAATGCCGCTCTTCTTTCCTGCAGCTTCCTCAGGAATCTCTGTTACAGGATAAAGAACCTTAAGCATCTCTCTACGAGCATGAAGTCTTGAAGGCATATCCTTCTTAACTGTCTTGTCAACTTCATCATAAACAGTAACTTTCTTACCATCTACAACTTCCTTGACTCTCTTTCCGTCCTTATCCTTACGTGCTACCTTAGCCTTAACAGTAACTTCTTCAAAGTTATCCTTTTCCTTTACTGCAAGAGTGATAAGATGCTCTGCTATCTTACGAACTTCCTTAGCTCTAGCATCTGTTGTCTTAATCTTGCCCTTGTAGATTAACTGAGTTACCTGGCTTCTAAGAAGTGCTTTTCTCTGATCAGACTTCTTTCCAAGTTTTCTATACATTGCCATTTTAATTTCCTCCTTACCTACGGTTTCCCGTGGTCTTCACTTTGCTTACTAAGTCCATCGAGCGTAGGCGAGATGGACAACACACCCGAGCCGCACACTTGCCGGCGAGGTACTTCAGCTTAAGTGGTGATTATTCTATTCTCCTGTACTGAGTGAAAGACCAAGCTCCTTAAGCTTAGCAAGTACTTCCTCAAGTGACTTACGTCCAAGGTTACGTACTTTCATCATCTCATCAGGTGTCTTGCTGCACAGTTCTTTAACTGTGTTGATATTTGCTCTCTTAAGACAGTTATATGAACGAACACTAAGTTCAAGTTCATCAATGCTCATATCCTTAGCGGTTGTCTCAGGAACATCTTCCTGCTTCTCTGTGATGATTGTCTTGTCCTTAACATTATCTGAAAGATTAATGAACAGGCTGAGATGCTCGCTAAGTACCTTAGCAGCATAGCTTACAGCATCATCCGGAGCAAGTGTTCCATTTGTATAAACATCAAGAGTAAGCTTATCATAGTCTGTAATCTGTCCAACACGAGTATTCTCTACTGTAAGATTAACTCTGTCAACAGGTGTATAGATAGAATCAACAGCGATAACATCTATTGATGGCTCCTGCTCTTTATTCTTATCTGCACTTACATAACCACGACCATTTGTAATAGTAAGCTCCATCTCAAGTCTTGCATCAGGACCATTGAGATTAGCTATAACAAGATCCGGATTAAGAATCTCAAGATCTCCGTCTACATGAATATCTGCAGCTGTTACAACTGTATCTCCGGAAGCCTCGATATAACCTATCTTTGGCTCATCACTAGTAGAATTATTCTTTATGCAGAGTTCCTTGATGTTCATTACTATTTCAGTAACATCTTCCTTAACTCCGGGAATTGAACTGAACTCATGAAGCACTCCCTTAATCTTAATATAGCTTACAGCTGTTCCTGGAAGTGATGAAAGCATAACTCTTCTAAGTGAGTTACCAAGTGTTGTACCATATCCTCTTTCAAGTGGTTCAATGACAAATCTTCCGTACTTATCGTCTTCAGACTTCTCATCCATCATTATTCTTGGTTTTTCAAATTCGAACATTTATAATCCTCCGAAAAACATGTGAAATCGTCAGGTTACACTTTATTTTGAATAAAGCTCGACGATAAGTGTCTCATTTACTGGAACATCTATCTGTTCTCTTAGAGGAATCTCTAATACCTTACCACTAAGTTTTTCAGTGTCCCCCTCGAGCCATGCCGGTACGCTTATACCTGCATTTGCTTCAATGATATCCTTAAATCTCTGAAGAGATCTACTCTTCTCCTTGATCTCTATAACATCACCAGGCTGAACCTTGTATGATGGAATATTTACGATCTTACCATTTACAGTAACATGTCTGTGAGAAACAACCTGTCTTGCCTCACGTCTTGTTCTTGCATAACCGAGACGGAAGACAATGTTATCAAGTCTCAGCTCAAGCAGCTGCATAAGGTTTGTACCTACAAGTCCAGGCATCTTCTCTGCCTTCTCAAACATGTTGCGGAAAGGCTTCTCCTGTACTCCGTAGATAAACTTAGCCTTCTGCTTCTCACGAAGCTGAAGTCCGTACTCACTAACTTTTCTGTTTGCCTTAGTGTTCTTTCTGTGAGATGTCTTGTTGACTCCGAGGAAAGCAGGATTCATGTCAAGTGATCTACATCTCTTAAGAACTGGTGTTCTATTAATAGCCATTTTATCCTAACCTCCTTAATCAGACTCTTCTTCTCTTTGGTGGACGACATCCGTTATGTGGAACCGGAGTAACATCCTTAATTGTAAGAACCTCAAGACCACAAGCTGCGAGTGCACGAATAGCTGCCTCACGACCGCTTCCCGGTCCTTTTACCATAACATCAATAGTTTTGAGTCCGTAAGGAGCTGCAGCCTTTGCAGCTGTCTCTGCAGCCATCTGAGCAGCATATGGTGTTGACTTCTTTGATCCTCTGAATCCAAGTCCACCTGCACTAGCCCATGAAAGTGCATTTCCCTCAGCATCTGTTAATGTTACGATTGTATTATTGAATGAAGACTGAATGTGAGCCTGT
This sequence comes from Eubacterium sp., assembly GCA_017519155.1. Lineage (GTDB taxonomy): Bacteria > Bacillota > Clostridia > Lachnospirales > Lachnospiraceae > Eubacterium_Q. The sequence continues at coordinate 1,915 of JAFWSY010000150.1, read as the reverse complement.
CCGTGCTGCACATTACGTCTGTTACGCTTTTTAGTTACTTTCTTTGTAACCTTATTACTAGCCATTAAATATATCCTCCAATATAATCATAATTACTTCTTCTTGTTTGCAACTGTCTTCTTAGGTCCCTTACGAGTACGTGCATTGTTCTTTGTGTTCTGTCCACGTACAGGAAGACCCTTTCTGTGACGAATGCCTCGATAGCAACCTATCTCCTGCAGACGCTTGATGTTAAGCGCTGTGTCACGTCTGAGATCACCTTCAACCTCAAGCTGCTCGTTGATATAATCACTGATCTTTCTTACTTCATCATCTGTAAGATCCTTAACTCTTGTGTCAAAGTTAACACCTGTCTCTGTTAAGATCTTCTGTGATGTAGGAAGTCCAATACCATAGATGTAAGTAAGACCAACCTCAACACGCTTGTCTCTAGGTAAATCTACACCTGAAATACGAGCCATTAATTCTACCTCCAAATTGATTTAACTAAACTTATTTGTTTCAGCCGCTCATACCGGTTAATACCGATATGTAGTTTCACTGACATTAGACGCGTCAGTGACCGCGTTTTGTCCGTACCTTTCTTTCAGATACGAATTTCCTACCTTACATTACTTCATTTATATGTAGATACTCATACAAAATTCATAACCAGGTAGCAAACGCACAAAACAAGGATAGTGCGATATCCGGTGGGCTAAACACCTTCCTTCGTACATCCTTCAAGAATTCGTAATATATGATTATCCTTGACGTTGTTTGTGCTTTGGATTTTCGCAGATCACAAGGATTCTGCCTTTTCTTTTAATGATTTTGCACTTGTCGCAAATTGGTTTTACTGATGCGCGTACCTTCATTAAAATACTCTCCTTTCCAAAAGTGTCATGCAAAAAATGATTGTATCATTTAATGCACTATAATGCAAGTAGTTTTTATTATTTAACTACTTAGCTCTCCATGTTATTCTACCTTTTGAGAGATCATATGGTGAAAGAACTACTGTAACCTTATCTCCCGGAAGGATTTTTATGTAATTCATACGGAGCTTACCGCTTATATGAGCGAGTATTTCATGACCATTCTCAAGCTCAACCTTGAACATGGCATTTGGAAGTTTCTCCAATACTACGCCTTCGCACTCTATTTCGTCAGCTTTGGACATATAGTTTCTCCTTTATTTAACCAAGAACCTTAACGATGTCTTCAAATACATCATTCAGATCTTTTGTTCCATCAATATTCTTAACTAAGCCCTTGCCCTCATAATAATCGATGAGTGGCTGTGTCTGTTCATGATAAACAGAAAGACGATTAAGAACTGTTTCAGGCTTATCATCTTCTCTCTGGATAAGTTCGCTTCCACAGTTATCGCAAACTCCCTCTGTCTTAGGTGCATTGTACTTTACGTGATATGTAGCACCACATTTAACACAAGCACGTCTTCCTGACATTCTGTTTACTATATTCTCATCAGGAACGTCAACATTTATAGCATAATCAACTGCCTCGCCTGCCTCAGCAAGTGCCTTATCAAGAGCCTCTGCCTGAGGAATAGTTCTTGGGAAGCCGTCAAGTACATAACCGTTTTTAGCATCATCCTGATGTATTCTGTCTATAACCAGATCTACAACTAATGAGTCAGGAACGAGTTCTCCTCTATCCATGTAACCCTTTGCTTTCTGACCAAGTTCTGTTCCGTTTTTAATATTTGCACGGAATATATCACCTGTTGAAATGTGCGGAATATTATACTTATTGCAAATCATATCTGCCTGAGTACCTTTTCCGGCACCAGGAGCGCCAAGCATTATTATTTTCATCTGCTACTCCTTTCCTGTATGAAACACGCAAACGACCTTCCCTCTAAATACGAGGGAAGGCATTAATATTAATTACTTACTAAGAAATGTATTGT
>JAFWSY010000149.1 GCA_017519155.1 Eubacterium sp. | reverse complement strand
TATCTTCTATCTGTTTAGTAGCTGCACCTGCCGCTTTTCTGATATTTGCAGCATCACAGTTAACTTCTCGGTTAACGTTATTTCTTATATCTTTTAATATTCTTATATTCTCAAACTCCATTACGGAATTTACAGCTCCTACAGTAGCAAGAAAGCCCGATATGGTATCTCCATCCTTGATATATACCGCAAAACTGTCTTTTTTCTCCTGAATCTTAAAAGTAAGATGAATGGACTCAGCTATTTTACACAGCTTCTCTGCTTCTGATCGTTCAGCGCAGGTTATACTGAGCTGATAATTCTTATTCGGACTTCCTACAGATCCACCCGCAAGAAATGCGCCTCTCAGATATGACTGTTTGCAGCAATTTCTTTCTGTGATCATTTCATTTACGGATATATGACTTCCGGATATGCCGAGTTTTAATCTTGTGAAATATTCCTGACTTATATCATCGCCTAAAATGACCAGCTTTCTGTGATGAAGCTTCTCATTCCTAAGCTCCAGATAATCCTCGCCTTCAGATATAACAAGACCTGATAGTTTTCTTATCTTTCTTTCCAGAATATCATTCTCTGCTCTTATTATAAAAGTTTTAGTGTTTTTGGATATCTCAAGTCTTCCGTTTATGGCAATTACTCCTGCCAGCTCAGCTTTTCGGCAATGAATGCTTTTAGGAACAATATCAGTCAATTCTTTTTTAACATCTGAGGAAAATGACATTAAGCTTCACCCTTCACATATGTGTCATTTGCTATATCTCTGTGGAAGACTCTGACAGAATAAGGATTCTCCTGCATAGCCTGATATAACTCATTAGCTATAGTCACAGATCTGTGTCTTCCCCCAGTACAACCGATAGCAATCACTATATGATGTCTGTCTTCATTATCTATAAACTGCTTAGTGGCAAATGACATAAGGTCTGTCAGCTTCTTAAGGAACTCTGTACTGCTCTTAGAATTCATTACATAGTCTCTGACTTCCTGGTCATTTCCGGTCTTTTTACGAAGACTTTCCTCATAATAAGGATTAGGCATAAATCTTACATCAAATACAAAATCAGCATCCTGTGGTATACCGAATTTGAAACCGAATGACATGATAGTAACTATCATGTTTGAATAATCTTTATCTGTCGAGAAAATCTTTACCGTTTCGGCTTTAAATTCTCTCGTAAGAAGTCCTGATGTATCAATTGTATAATCAGCCAGCTTCTTAAGAAAATCGATTTTATTTCTTTCTTCATTTATACCATCTTCAAGGGATCTTCCCCTCTGAAGAGGATGCTCTCTTCTGGTCTCTTTATATCTTTTAAGAAGAGTTTTATTGGAAGCGTCCAGATATAATACCTCAAAATTGAACTTATTCTCTCTTAATCTGTTAAGATACATACTAAGCTCACCTAAAGCTTCACCGCTTCGGATATCAATACCTATCGCAATTTTATCATTTTCAAAATTATTATCTATTGAAAGCTCAACAAACTTTTCAATCAAAGCCACAGGAAGATTATCTACACAGAAATACCCCATATCTTCCAGTGATTTAAGAGCAGTTGACTTACCGGCACCACTCATTCCGGTTACAATAACAAAACGCAACTCCTATACTCCTTTTTTAAAACTCCCCTATAAGTTTTACTTCTGTTTCAAGACTTACACCGAACTTGTTATATACTTCATCCTGGACATATCTGATAAGATCATATACATCCTTAGAAGTAGCATTGTTGTGATTTATTATAAATCCGCAGTGTTTTGGACTAACCATGGCACCGCCGATTTCTTTACCTGCCAGACCACTATCCATAATAAGCTTACCGGCAAAAAAGCCTTCCGGTCTTTTAAATGTGGATCCTGCACTTGGATATTCGAGAGGCTGTTTACTCCTTCGTCTCTCAGTAAAATCATCCATCATCTTCTTTATTTCTTCTTTATCGCCCTTTTTAAGACCACAAGTTACGCCGATGATAATAACATCACCTTCCATAGCCATGCTGTGACGATAAGAAAACGACATCTCTTCAGCAGTAACTGTCTCAAACTTTCCGTTTCTGAATATATCCACACTTACAGCTATATCCTTTATCTCACCATTGTAGGCACCTGCATTCATATAAACAGCTCCACCTACAGTGCCCGGAATCCCAAAAGCAAATTCCAGACCGGATAATGAATTCTCATATGCAGCCGTTGAAACCTTTGAAAGAACAGCTCCGGCTCCTGCATATAGGTTATTTCCTTCTATTTTAATCTCTTCAAAAGCAGATCTCAGGTCTATAACCGGAATAGATATACCTTTATCAGAAACAAGTAAATTACTTCCGTTACCGATGATAAGGGGTTTCACGCCCATATCCTTACAGATGTCAAGAACTTCTACAAGACCTTCTCGATTATATATTTTATAATAAACTTCAGCATTACCTCCGGTTCTGAAGGTCGTATGCTTACTCATTGGTTCATTCTTGAACAGTTCGAAATTCATATATTATATGTCCTTAACCACAAAACTCTACAATGTACTATACTACATTGTAGAGTTTATTTTTTCAATATGTAAAATTATTAAAAAAATGTGTTATTTAGAGGTTTTACTGTAAATTATGACTAGCACTGTTACAGTATAGATGCAGCACCGCCATACATACCCGCATCATTACCAAGAGTAGCCAGTTCAAACTTAGTATTTCTGCATGCATGGAAAGCATATTCTTTAAAGTATTTTTGCGTTGCATCAATAAGTATATCTCCTGCTTTTGATACACCGCCACCAATAACAAATACCTCAGGGTCAACAACACAAGCTATATTTGCAAGCGCAAGACCAAGTCTTTTGCCGAACTCCTCAATAAGTTCAGTAGCGAGATTATCCCCACTCTTTGCCGCATCAAATATTTCTTTTGCAGATATATACTTAACCTCTCTAAGTGTAGATGGTTTATCGGATGTCTGAAGAGCACGATTGGCCAAACGAACTATACCCGTTGCTGAAGCATACTGCTCAAGACAGCCCTTCTTTCCGCAATTACATACATCCTGCTCATCAAGATCAATAGTCATATGGCCTATCTCTCCGCCGGCACCATTTACTCCTGCAAGCATCTTTCCGTTAATGATTATTCCTCCACCGACACCGGTTCCGAGCGTAACCATAACAACATTCTCATAACCTTTTCCGCCACCCTGCCAGTATTCACCGAGAGCAGCCATGTTTGCGTCATTTCCTGCCTTAACAGGTAGTCCTATAAGGTCACTGAGTTCCTGGGCAGCATTGATAACTCCCCATCCCAGATTAACACATTTTAAAACAGTACCATCTTCCTTAACAGGTCCCGGAACACCCATTCCAACGCCCTGTATGTCTGTTTTATCTATTCCATCCTTTGATAGTTTTTCCTCGATTGATGCAGCTATATCTGATAGTATATATGCTCCGCCTTCATCTTTTCTTGTTGTGATCTCCCACTTATCGAGAAGTTCACCTTCTGTTGAGAAGAATCCCAGCTTAACTGTTGTTCCACCGATATCTACACCAAAAACATATTTTGCCACTTTACTACCTCCAGTTTAATCTTTATTTTGTATTCCTCTGGTAACTCTGTTGTACATTTCCTGAGCAGCATTATAGCCCATCTTCTTCTGCCTGTGATTAACGGCTGCAGACTCAACTATAATAGCAAGATTTCGACCCGGTCTGATAGGAATCGAATGGGATACAACCTTCGTTCCGAGTATCTCAACATGGTTATCAGAAAGACCCAGTCGGTCATAATTTGCGTCCTTATCCCACTCCTCAAGCTTGATAACAAGGTCAACCTGTTGGGAAAGCTTAACACATTCTACACCGAACATGGTCTTAACATCAATTATACCAATACCTCTCAGCTCTATAAAATGTCTTGTGATTTCAGGAGACTCTCCAATCAGCTGTTCATCACTTATCTTCTTGATCTGAACAACATCATCTGCAACAAGTCTGTGACCTCTCTTAATAAGTTCAAGAGCAGCCTCTGATTTACCGATTCCGCTGTCTCCCATAATCAGAACACCTTCACCGAAAACGTCTACAAGAACAGCATGTATAGATATTCTCGGAGCAAGCTCCTCATGAAGATATCTAACTGTTTCATGTACAAAGGAAGATGTTGTTGCACTGCTGGTAAGAACCGGAATATTATGCCTGTTGCCTGATTCTATAATAAAATCATAAGGCTCTATATCCCTGCAGAAAACAAGACAAGGGATTGGAAAACTGAACAGTTTGTCAAATATCTCGACATTCTCTTCTCTGGTATGCATATCTGCTATATATGCATGCTCTACATTTCCGCATATCTGAACCCTTGTGGTATCGAAATGCTCAAAAAAACCGGCCAGCTGAAGAGCCGGTCTGTTAATATCCGGATCACTGATACGAATCTTATCAGTATCTATTTCCGGAGTATGGTTTATAAGATTCATTTTCTTAATAAACTCTGTAAGAGTTATACTGTATTCTTCTTTCATGGAATCATGTCTCCCAAAAATAAAATACTATGCAGTGCCGACTCGAAGATACTGTGAAAGTCCGCACTGAGTGTAGATATTTTAACACATTTATGTTATATTTTCTACTATGGAAATATTTGATATAGAAGAAGAACTTAGTAAACTGCCTCACAGCCCCGGTGTCTATATAATGCATGATGATAACGAGGCAATTCTTTATGTGGGAAAAGCTTCGGATCTTCATAACAGGGTGAGACAATATTTCCGTGCGGGACATGGGCACAATAATTCTCCCAAGATCTTACGCATGGTTTCACAGATAAAATACTTTGAGTATATTATCACCGCTTCCGAGATGGAAGCTCTCGTACTTGAATGTAATCTTATAAAAGAACATCGTCCCAAATACAACACCATGATGACCGATGACAAGGGTTATCCATATATCAAGATAACTGTTACTGAGAATTTCCCAAGAGTCATGATGAGTCATCAGATGCATAGAGATGGCAATCTGTATTTCGGACCATACACCGACGGCAAAGCTGTTCACGATACTATTGCTCTTATCAAAAAGATTTTTATGGTAAGAAGCCGCAGTAAGAAAATAGATACTGCCACAGCTGATGAAAGGCCCTGCCTCTATCATCAGATTGGTCAGTGCGACGCTCCCTGCAGTGGTCTGATAACCAAAGAACAGTACGCTCAGAAAATTGAGAAAATAGTCAGCTTCTTAAACGGAAACACTTCTGAAATAATAAACGAGCTGAAGAACGATATGAAGAAAGCCGCTGAGGAACTGGATTTTGAAACTGCTGCAGAAAAAAGAGACCTTATAGACAGCATAAATAAAATATCCGAGAAACAGCGTGTCAACAAAACAAACGGCGATGACAAGGATATCATTGCTCTGGCTCGAAACGAAACAGATATTGTAATATCCATATTCTTTGTCAGGGAAGGAACTCTTATTGGTAGAGAAAGTCATCATATGAATGCCGAAAGCTCCGACTCCGATTCTGAGGTAATCACGGACTTTATAAAACAGTACTATGTAGGCATTCCATTTATTCCAAAAGAGATTCTGACCATCACTCCTATTATAAGTGATGATGTTATAATTGATTATCTGTCAGAAAGAAAAGGCCAGAAGGTATCCATCATATCCCCTCAGAAAGGAGAAAAGAAAGGTCTGATCAAGCTGGCCGAGGATAATGCCAAGCTTATTCTTTCTCAGGATATCGAAAGAATAAAACGAGCCGAAAAGAGAACAATCGGTGCCTGCATGGAGATTGCAGAACTCATCGGAGCCGAAAATGTAAGAAGACTTGAAGCATATGACATATCAAATATATCAGGCTACCACTCCGTTGCATCCATGGTTGTATTTATCGATGGCAAGCCAAAACGTAACGCCTACAGAAAGTTCAGGCTTAGAACCGTGGAAGGTCCTGATGACTATGCTTCAATGAAAGAAGTCCTTTCCAGAAGATTTACCAATGACTCTCTGGGTGATTATCCTGACGTAATAATGATGGACGGTGGCAAAGGACAGATAAATACTGCCCAGATGGTTCTTGACAGTCTCGGCATCGACATTCCTGTATGCGGAATGGTTAAGGACGACAACCACAGAACCAGAGCACTCATTTATCAGGACAAGGAAATCAGCTTCAAACCGGGAAGCGAAGCAATTCATATGATAACTGCTCTCCAAGATGAGACACACCGTTTCGCTATAAATTATCACAAACAACTGAGAAGCAACGAGCAGACCAAGTCAATTCTGGATGACATCCCGGGTATAGGACCTAAAAGAAGAAAAGCTCTTCTGCTCTACTTTAAAGAAATAGACGCTATAAGAAAAGCCTCAATAGAGGAACTTATGGAAGCTGAAGGAATGAATAAAAAAAGCGCCGAAGAAGTATATAAATTCTTTAATTAATATATAACGACAAAACAGTGAAGGAAAACGAGGTTTTATATGGGCTTTATACTTTATCCAACAGAATATTATGATTCCACATATCATATAAACTTTGAAAAATATTATAGTCTCGGCTATAGGGGCATCATATTTGATATCGACAATACCCTTGTCCCACATGATGCAATGCATGACGATAGATCCAGAGAACTATTAAAAAGACTGAAAGAAATAGGCTATAAGATATGCTTTGTATCAAACAACGATGAACCAAGGGTAAGAGAATTCAACGAAGAGGTCGGTGACTTCTATGTATATAAAGCAGGAAAACCAAAAACCGACGGATACTTTGAGGCTATGAGAAAAATGAAAGTATCCAGAGAAGCCACACTATTTGTAGGAGACCAGTTGTTTACAGATATATGCGGCGCCAACAGAGCTAAACTTCATTCAATCCTCGTAAAACCGGTCACTAAAGAAAAGTATTTCCACATAGTACTTAAGCGAATCCTGGAAGTACCATTCAAAAAAGCCTATCTAATGCGTCACAAACTTAAGACAAAATAAAAAGATGACAGTTTTTCATCTGATGAAAAACTGTCATCTTTATTTATTTTCTTATTGTAATATCTTACAGAACGTCAGCTCTAAGCTTCTTAAGTACCTGGAAGGTCTTTGTTCTAAGTTCTTCAGCTTCGAAAAGTGAAAGCATTGTATCCATATCGAACTTAGTCTTCATAAGTGTATCGATCCAGTCATTTACGTAATCCTTTACGTAATCAACGTTCTCATCTGACTTATCCTTAAGAATATTCTGAATGTTATTGATGTTCTCAACAACTGAAGGTGTTGATGTAACATTTGAACCTGAAGGAGTCTGTGAACCTTCATCAGAAAGCTCTATAACCTTACCGGTCTTAGTAATGATAACCTTCTTGTTAGGTGTAGTCTCCGGCTTAGGTGCAACTCCGACACCTCTCTTATCTATAAGCTTCTCTGTAGCCTTGATAAGACAAACAACTGCATATGTTGCTTCCTGAGGAGACTGCTCTGATGTTCCCTTGCTGTTGTACTGATTCCACAGCCACTCAGACTTAAGGAGCATTTCCTCAATCTTAGGATCATCCAGAAGCTTCTTCAGATCATTATCTACAGCCTGAACTGTAGTTCTTCCGAAGAGTCCGCCGGCCTTTGCCTGTCCTGCATCAGCCTTCTTATACTTAGAAGGAACAACTATGTTCTCATATGTCTTTGTAAGATACTTCTCAGCGGTCTTTGGATCATAATCACTACTGATGATTGCGATTCTTCCACCATTAAGACCATTAACGATCATATCTTCAGCTGCCATAAATACGAGAGTCTTCTGACGATCATCAATCATCTGCTTGATCTCATAATTAGTCTTTGACTTCTCAAGAATAGCATTCTTACGAACCTTAAATGCCTTAATCTTCTCCTTGATACTGAAGAACATCTTCAGAAGTGAAGGATTAGCATTTACATAATCGTTGATCCAAGATATCTCAACATACTGATGCTCTATCTTATTAGAAAGCTCATATACATTGTATCCATCGAATACAACATTCAGAGTTGTATAAAGCTTCTCAAGTATCTCATACTTCTCTTCCCAAGGTCTTCCGGTTACATCGGAATTAACGAGTTCCTTGATACCGCACTCATAGAATACCAGATTGTATTCATAGAGACCTTCGAAAATGTTAGTCTTACCTGTAAGCTGTGCACC
>JAFWSY010000148.1 GCA_017519155.1 Eubacterium sp. | reverse complement strand
GGCTTATCACCAAATCTAAGGTGTGACATTGTGATACCACCTGACTTCTTTGAATCATAATCAAAGTAAGCCTGAACATACTTATCTGTATTATCACCAATAATCTTGATAGAGTTCTTGTTAGCACCAACAGTACCGTCAGCTCCAAGTCCCCAGAACTTACAGCAAACTGTTCCTTCTGGTGTTGTAACAAGAGCTTCACCTGAATCAAGTGAAAGGTTTGTTACATCATCGAAGATGCTGAGTGTGAACTCTTCTTTCTCTGTATTGTTAAATGCAGCAACGATCTCTGAAGGAGTTGTATCCTTAGAACCAAGTCCGTAACGACCTCTTGTAATAGGAGTATCCTTGAACTCTGTTCCACGAACAGCTGCCATTACATCAAGTGCAAGTGGCTCAGCGATTGAACCAGGCTCCTTTGTTCTGTCAAGAACGATGAGCTGCTTAGCTGTCTTAGGAATAGCTGCGATAAACTTATCATTTACAAATGGTCTGTAAAGACGTACCTTTACAACTCCGACCTTCTCGCCCTTACCTGTAAGGTAATCAATTGTCTCCTCAATAGTATCACATACAGAACCCATAGCGATGATAACCTTCTCTGCATCTGGTGCTCCATAGTAATTGAAGAGTTTATAATCTGTACCAAGCTTAGCATTGATCTTGTCCATATACTTCTCAACGATAGCAGGCATATCATTGTAAGCTGGGTTACATGCTTCTCTTGTCTGGAAGAATACGTCAGGGTTCTGAGCAGATCCCTTCTCACATGGATGATTTGGATTAAGAGCCTCAGCTCTGAACTTATCAAGTGCATCATATGGGAAGATATCTTCGAAGTCTTCATTTGACCAACAGTCGATCTTCTGGATCTCATGTGATGTACGGAAACCATCGAAGAAGTTAATGAATGGAAGTCTTCCTTCAAGTGCTGCCATATAAGCAACAGGTGTAAGGTCCATTACTTCCTGAACAGATGACTCACAGAGCATTGCACAACCTGTCTGACGACAAGCGTAAACGTCTGAATGATCACCGAAGATGTTGAGAGCGTGTGAAGCAACGCATCTAGCTAATACATTGAATACACCCGGAAGTCTCTCACCTGCAACCTTATAAAGGTTAGGGATCATAAGAAGAAGTCCCTGTGATGCTGTGTAAGTAGATGTCATGGCACCTGCAACAAGTGAGCCGTGTACTGTACCGGCAGCTCCTGCCTCAGATTCCATCTCTAAGATTTTAACTGTGTTGCCGAAGATATTCTTTCTTCCGGCAGTAGCCCATTCATCAGTATGTTCTGCCATAGGTGATGATGGTGTGATAGGATAGATAGCTGCACAATCAGTAAAGATATACGAAGCATGAGCTGCAGCTTCATTACCATCCATGGTCTTTTTGAATCTTGCCATTGTTGATTCCTCCTAGATTTATTTCTTATTTGCACTCTATTTTTTCGCATTAAAATAGGGCGCAACGTGCTATCCAAAATAATAACACAAATTGCGCCCCTTGTGAACAAAGAAAACGTCCTGTTTTTGTTAATCTTTATAAGATATACTTAACAGAAATTAGTTTAATTTAATCACATTATTTTGCTCTCTGATCAAGTCTTGAGAGCACTTCCAGGAGGACGGCTACCTCCTTCTCTTTTGCTATCTGGAAGTAGTCTTTAAATCGGGATGCTTCTCTCACATCCTCGTTTATTGAAATCTTGATGAGCAGATTACGGGCAGCCTTCATATTCTTTACTACCTCTTTATAAGATGTAATCAGATCCTCATCATAATTGAGATATCCATTAGCCATGAGATACTTGATTCTCTCCAGCATCAGCACCTTATGATCATACATGATATGCAGTGCTCTTACATCGAAATCCGGCTCCTCAGCCTGCATCTGCTGCATTATTCTGTCTAACGCTACATCATATACTTCAACTCCGAATGTCGTATCATTGAAACGGTTTCTCATCATACGGAAATGATCCTTTGTATCCTGAGAATTAAGATACTCACGAAGTGTATCCCTGATAAGAGTAACATCAACATCATAGTAGCAGGTATCGGTATTCTTGAAGATTACATACAGACCTCTTGTTCCTTTGTAATCATCCTTAAACATATGATCCTCAGAAGCTGATATAACATCGTAGCCCTTACGAACCTCCTCAAAGGATATCTTGTTATGAGCATACTTATCCTTAAATGTAAAGTCTCCGCAGTAGAAACCTTCACCATTGATATCATATCCATAGATGAAAAGCTCATGAGGGAACTTATAATCTACATTTATATCACTGTCTCCGAGAATCCTGGCTTCATCGAATACACCATATACATATCCACCAAGATCAATTGTCTTAATAATAAAATCTACTATATCTCCGCAATAACTCTCTATCTGTTCCTTTGTCAACAGAGATGTTATAAGATAAGGACATTCCTTAAGTGAACTGCTTCCCGGCATGATATCCATGAAAAGCATCTCATCTCCGGTAAATATCTCTACGATGTTATAACATCTGAGCTGGATATAGTTACTGAAAATCCATTTTCTGGCATTCTCATCCTCAGATAGAATTGAAAAAAGTGTGGCATGCCACTGCCAGGACGTAATAAGCGGTGTCCTTGTAACCGGTAATCTCTTCTTGCCATTAGCCATGCATCTATCCTCCTTTAGTCTTCCTTCTGATCAAGCTTTGTCTTGATAACCGCTGCCAGATCTCCAAATGTAGGATACTCTTCAAGTGAAAGCTCATAGTCAGTAAACTGGATAGAGAACTTTCTTTCTGCAGCAACAATAAGTCTGATTATAGATACTGAATTAATCCCATACTCAGATACGATATCCTTCTCCATATCTACCTCTCCGAGTTCAGGTAATTCTTCATTTATGAGGGCTGCTAAGGCAAGCCTTGCTTCTTCTTTTTCCATGTTTAGTAACCCCTTTCTTTATGTTTTTCTACACATCTTTATTGTACCTTTTACAGATGGAAAAATCAATAAAAAAAAGACCGGCCTTTTATCAAAACCGGTCTTAATAAATCATATATCAAAGAGACTATTTCTCTGTTGACTGTCCTGTAAATCTGTTAGGATTAAGTCTGATTCCAGGACCCATTGAAGAAGACATTGTTACGCTCTTCAGATACTGTCCCTTAGCACTTGATGGTCTAGCCTTTACGATAGCATCCATAAGAGCCTTATAGTTATCTGCTATCTGCTCAGCTGTAAATGAAGCCTTTCCTACAGGAACGTGAATAATGTTTGCCTTGTCAAGTCTGTACTCGATCTTACCGGCCTTAACATCCTCAATAGCCTTAACAACATCAGGTGTAACTGTACCAGCCTTTGGATTAGGCATAAGTCCCTTAGGACCAAGTACACGTCCGAGACGTCCTACAACACCCATCATATCAGGAGTAGCAATAACTACATCAAAGTCAAGCCATCCTTCATTCTGGATCTTTGGTACAAGCTCATCGCCACCAGCGTAATCAGCGCCTGCTGCAAGTGCCTCATCAACCTTGTCACCCTTTGCAAAAACAAGAACCTTTACTTCTTTACCTGTTCCGTGTGGAAGTACAACGGCTCCACGAACCTGCTGATCTGCATGACGTCCGTCAACACCCAGCTTAAGATGAGCTTCGATTGTCTCATCAAACTTAGCATTTGCTGTCTTCTTAATTAATTCAGCTGCCTCTTCAAGGTCATAAAGCTTACTTTTTTCAACAAGCTTTGCAGCCTCTACATATCTTTTACCCTTTTTCATCTTCATTACCTCCAGAATTAATCAACTACTTCAACGCCCATTGAGCGTGCTGTACCGGCTATCATGCTCATAGCTGTCTCAAGTGAAGCTGCGTTAAGGTCCTTCATCTTTGTCTCAGCAATTTCCTGAACCTGTGCCTTAGTGATCTTACCAACCTTCTTCTTGTTTGGCTCACCAGATGCCTTCTGAAGACCTGCTGCCTTCTTAATAAGAACTGCTGCAGGTGGTGTCTTTGTAATGAAGCTGAAGCTTCTGTCTGCATAAACTGTGATAACTACAGGGATGATCATATCACCCTGATCAGCTGTACGATCGTTGAACTGCTTTGTGAAATCAACGATGTTTACACCATGCTGACCAAGAGCTGGTCCGACAGGTGGTGCCGGAGTTGCCTTTCCTGCAGGTATCTGTAACTTGATGTAACCTTCGACTTTTTTAGCCATTTTAAAAATTCCTCCTTTGTGGTAGTTATCGGGGGGTTACTGCCCCCTTCCACTTATATGTAAATTATCCCGAAGAATAATTTAGAGCTTCTGTATATCGCCCAAACCGATCTCAACGTCGGTTGAACGACCAAATATATCCATATCTATAGTAACTGTCTGCTTTGTACGGCTTATTGTCTTAATAGTACCGATAGTTCCTTCCCATGCACCGGCAATAACCTTGATTGTATCACCGATCTCTACATCAATAACGATGTCCTCGGTCTTAACTCCGAGTTTACGCATCTCTATATCTGTAAGAGGTACCGGTTCAGATCCGGGACCAACAAAGCCTGTAACACCTCTGGTATTTCTTACGACATACCATGTTACGTCGTTCTTAATCATATGAACAAGAACATATCCTGGGAAAATCTTCTTAGATATAGTTTTTCTGACACCATTTTTAACCTCAACAGTTTCCTGCAGAGGAACCATTACCTCGAACATCTGATCCTGAAGTCTTCTGTTCTCAATAGTCTTTTCTATGTCAGCCTTAACCTTATTTTCATATCCGGAATATGTATGAACAACGTACCAATGGGGCTCATCATCGCCCTGCTGCTTGATATTCGCAGACTTAATACGAGGAGCTTCCTCTACTGCTTCTTCTGCTGCAGTTTCCTCAGCTGAAGTTTCCTCTGCTACAGTCTCTTCTGCTGCAACAGCCTCAGTAGCTTCCTCATCAGTATTCATTATCTTTTCATCTGCCATTGCTTCACCGCCTACCATATAAACTGAAGTGCCATGTTCAGTAACCAGTCAACAACTACAATAAGTGCACCAAGCAAAACAGCTGAACACAGAACTACACCTGTTTCCTTGGCAAGTACTGTTTTCCCCGGCCAGGTTATCTTACCGAATTCATGTTTGAGTTCCTGAAACCAGCTTCTCTGAAGAGCAGGTGATGTATCCTTCTTATCTGCCATAATTATTACCTCTCCGAAGACTAATTACTTGGTTTCTTTGTGATTTGTATGTTTCTTGCAGAATCTGCAATACTTCTTTGTTTCCATTCTATCAGGATGTAATTTCTTTTCCTTTGTAAGGTTGTAATTACGCTGTTTACATTCCTGACAAGCAAGTGTAATCTTAACGCGCACGGCTCGCCACCTCCATTATACAAAAATGAAATTCTAATACTTTTATTACCACTTCCGTACGTAAATAGGGTAACTTTCGGTGTACCAGTTGGGATTACTGAAAATGCACACCAAAAGAAGTGCGTACAGAAACGCAAGTGTTACAATAACACACTGAATACAACTTAGTCAAGGACTTTTTGCTAAGTTTTTGACTTTAATCCCGCTACTTCTTCGTCAGTCAGCCGGCGGTATTCTCCGGGCGCTAAAGCTTCGTCCAGAACAAGGGATGCCATGGATAATCTTTTCAGATAATCTACTTTACCACCTACTGCTTCAAACATCCTCTTAACCTGATGATATCTTCCTTCGGTAATCTCCACTTCAGTAACGTATTCTTTTACATTTTTGATACCGTCTTCATCAGATATCTGTTTATCACTGACTGAAAGAATAGTCAGCTTTGCCGGCTTGGTTGGTTTGTCATCCCCTATATCCAGCCCTTCAGAAAACATTTCCCCGGCATTTTCCATAAGCTCTCCTGTAACATGAGCCAGATAACGCTTAGCCACATGCTTTCCCGGAGAGAGCAGATCATAAGAAAGCTTTCCGTCATTAGTTATAAGCAGAAGACCTTCTGTATCCTTATCAAGTCTGCCCACAGGGAAAAGATCTCTTCTTTTGGAAGACTTAATAAGTTCCACCACGGTCCTGTCATTTTTATCTCTCGTAGCGGTTATCACTCCAGCAGGCTTATTCAGCATATAGTACTCAAATTCCTCAAAGCAGACTTTTTCACCCTTAACAATAACCTCATCGGTTTCAGTGTTAATCTTTATGCCGGCATCTTTAACTATTTTGTTATTCACTAAAACAGACCCTGACCTGACAAGGAGCTTAACATTGCTCCTTGTACCAAAGCCCGAGTCTGCAAGATATTTATCTAATCTGATATTCATATATTTACTCACGCAATCATCATTTTAACAAAGAATACGACTAAAACGAGTATACCGAGGCATATCCTGTATATTCCAAATATCTTGAAATCATTTTTCTTAATGTATCCCATAAGGAACTGAATTACGAATACAGATACGAAGAATGCAACAACCATTCCTATAAGAAGTTCAAAGAACTGGGCTGCTGTATAATGAAAACCGAACTTGATGAGTTTTACTAAACTCCATCCGAACATTATCGGAATACTCATAAAGAATGAAAACTCAGCTGCCACTCTTCTTGAAATCCCCATTGTAAGTCCGCCGACTATGGTTGCTCCCGAACGTGAGGTGCCCGGAACAATTGCAAGTGTCTGGAATAATCCCAGCTTCAGTGCATCCATATATGTAATCTGACTCATCTTTGATATGGAAGGATCTCTCTTCTCATTTCTTTTCTCAACCAAGATAAAGAGAACACCGAATACTATAAGCTGAACTGCTATGACAGGAGCGTTATGAGCATATTTGTCCATCCAGTCATCCAGTAAAAGCCCTATAACACCCGCTGGAATGGTGGCAACTATAACCTTAAGCCAGAGATTAAGTATAACTCTGCTTATTCCGATGCTGCCCACACGTATCTCATTTTTCCACTTACCGTCTTTTCTTTTTCTTCCCTTTGAATCAATCACTGTAGGAATCTTGTTATCCCTGGCAATTCTGAAGGGCCACAGCTTACTCCAGTACATATACATGACGGCGATTATGGCTCCCAGCTGTATGACTACGAAGAACATGTCCTTAAAATCCTGATCAGCCTGAAGCTTTGCAAACTGATCTACCAGAAGCATATGTCCCGTACTGCTTATGGGCAGCCACTCTGTTATACCTTCAACTATCCCTATAAAAATAACCTTGAGTATTTCAATAAACATTCCAATTCCCCTTATACCCACACAAAATATATAAAGTATGATAACACTTTAATCATTTTGTAACAAGCATTTCATATTCTTTTGTAACCTTTTCAACATCTCCGCTGCATATTATTTTTCCCTTTTCCAGAATAATGGCTTTATTACATATTCTCTGTACCTGTTCTGTGTTATGGGAAACAAATAAAACTGTCACTCCTTTTTCCATAAGTCTCATAAGTCTGTCTTCACTCTTCTTTTTGAACTTGGCATCTCCCACCGAAAGTACCTCATCCAGTATCAGCATATCCGGCTCAACTATAGTCGCTATAGCAAAACCCAGTCTCGCCTTCATTCCCGAAGAGTAATTCTTAAGTGGAACATCGATAAATTCCCTGAGCTCTGAAAAATCAATTATCTCTTCCAGCTTCTCATCTATGAACTTATGACTGTATCCCAGACATGCTCCGTAGAGATAGATGTTTTCCTTACCGGTATACTGAGGATCAAAGCCGGCTCCCAGCTCTATCAGCGGTGCCAGTACGCCTTTTCTCTCTACCTTGCCTTCACTTGGCTTAAATACTCCGGCTATAACCTTAAGCAGTGTAGACTTTCCTGCTCCGTTGAAGCCCAGGATTCCCAGTCTGTCTCCTGCCTCAAGTTCAAAGGATACATCCCGAAGCGCCCAGAACTCATTGTAAATGAGTTCGTGATTCATCAGCGCTATGAAGTATTCCTTCACCGAGTCATGCTTTTCTTTACTGAGGTTGAACTTCATGCCTACATTTTCAACCCTTAAAACAGTTTCTGCCATACTTATATAAAAACCATGACGACGAGCTGC
>JAFWSY010000147.1 GCA_017519155.1 Eubacterium sp. | reverse complement strand
CTTGTGGGAAATGATCCTGCATCTACTGTTTATGTTGGGAATAAGAAAAAGGCATGTGAGTATACGGGGATTATTTCGAAGTCTTTTGAACTTCCGGAGGAAACAACTGAGGATGAGCTTCTTAAGCTTATTGATGATCTGAATAAGGACGAGACTGTAAATGGTATTCTTGTTCAGCTTCCTCTTCCAAAACATATAGATGAGGATAAGGTTATCAGAAGTATAAATCCTGATAAGGATGTTGATGGTTTCCATCCTGAAAGTGTTGGAAGACTCAGTATCGGTGCGCCCGGATTTGTATCATGTACTCCTGCTGGTATTATTCATCTTCTTAAGAGAAGTAATACAGAGTTAGATGGCGCAAATGTAGTTGTTGTCGGAAGAAGTAATATAGTAGGAAAGCCTATGGCTATGCTCCTTCTTCGTGAAAATGCCACTGTAACCATCTGCCATTCTCATACTAAGAATCTGAAAGAAGTATGTAAGAGGGCTGATGTTCTGGTTGTTGCCATTGGTCAGCCTAAGTTTATAGATGCAGACTACATCAAGGAAGGTGCTACTGTAATTGATGTAGGTATTCACAGAATAGACGGAACCAAGAAGCTTTGCGGTGACGTTGATTATGAAGGCGCTGAGAAGGTAGCGGGTAAGATAACTCCTGTTCCCGGCGGCGTTGGCCCAATGACTATAGCAAGTCTCATCAATAACTGTTATGAGGCGGCTTTGATGCAGAACGGGCTTATGTAGATTTGAACTTTAGTTTACATAATATTTATAGGGTTTTGCCATGGATGTAGGTGAAAAGCTGGAACAATTAAAGAATCTTTGTTTAGCTGATACTGCTTTGAAGCAGCGTCTTCTTGATACCAAGCAGTCATCGACTCCGCTTTCGGATTTTTGCATACTTGCAAGAGAAGCGGGAGTGGAGCTGTATGAGATGGATGTGGTCGCATTCGGCGAGGATTCTTATGCTGCCATGCGCCGAAGTACCAATGGAGGAGGGGAAAATGCACCGCTTCTTAAATGGGAAAATGATGCGTATGAACTGTTTATGGCAGAGCTGGAGATGATTTAAATGATTAATATAGCTTTGATAACGCTCGGCTGTGATAAAAATACAGCTGACAGCGAAAGAATGCTGGGCCTTCTTATGAAAGAAGGCTTTAATCTTGTAACAGATATTGAAGAAGCTGATGTAGCGGTTGTTAATACCTGCTGCTTTATTCAGTCTGCAACTCAGGAGAGTATTGATAAACTTCTGGAACTTTCTGAGTATAAGAAGGGCAGACTACAGTATCTTATTTGTACCGGCTGTATGGCTCAGCGTTATAAGGATGAAATAGTTGATGAACTTCCCGAGGTGGACGCATTTATCGGAACAATGAGTCTGGACAGCATAGCAGAGGTTGTAAATGAACTGGACAAAAGAAGTGCTTCGTCTCCTATAAAAAGATATGATGAGCTGGACACTCCATATCCTAACAGGAAAGCTGTTGACAGGGTGCTGACGGAAAGACCTTATCTTGAGTATCTGAAGATAGCAGATGGCTGTGATAAGAGATGCACCTATTGCTCGATTCCTTACTTCAAGGGCAGGTATAAGAGTGTCCCTATGGAGGATGTGATAAAAGAGGCTGAGGTTCTGGCTGAAACAGGCGTTAAAGAACTGATTCTGGTGGCTCAGGAAACTACCTGTTACGGAGTTGATCTTTATGGAGAAAAAAGACTCCATACTCTGCTGAGAGAGTTATCAAAGATAGATGATATAAAGTGGATAAGACTTCTTTATTGTTATCCGGAAGAGATATATCCTGAGCTTATTCAGGAGATAAAGACCAATCCTAAGGTTCTTCATTATATAGATATGCCTATTCAGCATACAGAGGATGATATCTTAAGGAAAATGGCAAGAAGAATAGATAATGAAGGTATCAGAAGTGTTGTAAAGGAACTTAAGAGTCTGATACCTGATATGGTTATCAGATCAACCATTATTACCGGATTTCCCGGAGAGACTGCTGAGGAGCATGAGGCTCTTCTTGAAACACTTCAGGAACTTAAACTGCAGCATGTGGGAGTGTTTGCTTATTCTCAGGAGGAAGGTACTCCTGCAGCGGATTTTCCTGATCAGATAGATGAGGACATCAAGGCTGAGAGACTTGAGGATATAATGATTCTTCAGCAGGATATATCAGCTGAGTTCCTAAAGTCATGCATAGACAAAGAGCTGGATGTTATAATAGACGGATATCTTCCTGAAGAAGATGTCTATGTAGGCAGAAGCTATATGGATGCACCTGATATAGATGGAATGATATTTGTAGATTCTGACAGAGAGCTTTTGTCAGGTGAGATAGTGAGAGTTCAGATTACGGATTCTGACGTATATGATCTTGAGGCAAAATTGATTTAATTTAAGTCTATAATTCCATAATCAAAATATTTTCAATTAATTAAGGAGATAAGAAACTTATGAATTTACCAAATAAAATAACAGTATTCAGAGTAATATTGATTCCGTTTTTTCTCATATTCTTTATGGTTCCGGGAATTCCTGCCGGTAAGTGGATAGCACTTGCAATCTTTATTATCGCATCCCTGTCGGATATGGTGGATGGTAAGATAGCAAGAAAATATAATCTTGTAACGGATTTTGGTAAGTTCATGGATCCGCTGGCAGATAAGCTTCTTGTTACATCTGCTATGATAGCTCTGATTCCCGTAGACAGAATAATGGCCTGGGTTGTTATCATAATCATAGCCAGGGAGTTCATCATAAGCGGCTTCAGACTTGTTGCTGCAGATAATGGAAAAGTCATAGCTGCCGGCTGGTGGGGCAAGGTAAAGACAGCAGTTACCATGGTAATGATATGTGTACTTATAGCGAATCTCGGCGAGGATATAGCTTCCGCTGCAGAAAGTATAAGAGTATTTGAACTTATACTTATATATGTATCAGCTGCCCTTACGGTTATATCACTTATAGATTATCTGGTAAAGAATAAGGATGTTATTACAACATTTAAATAAATGATTGATAGAACCACTATAGTTGTAGTGGTTCTATTTTTTACAACTTGGTTACATGTTATTGTTATTGTATGATATAAGTGCCATGATTATAATCGCATTTAGGTGCAAAGGGATTACATTTTATCTATCACGCAGATCTTTCGGGTGAACGCGTAGGTTAGAGTGCCGGAATATTTAATATTCGGACTGATTATAGACCACTACTATATGTAGTGGTCTTTTTAAAATAATAGCAATATTTGTGGTTGAAATCTAGATTAAAATAGAGTAGTATGTATAAGGCGAAAGTTGCGGTTATATGCCGTTTTTAATTAATAACCAAATAATAAATATATATATGGAGGACAACACAATGAGCGATAAGCTTACCCTGTCAGCTGCAGACAGAATCAATAGTCTGTTAGATGACGCAAGCTTCGTTGAAATCGGTTCAGAGGTTACAGCCAGAACTACAGATTTTAACGAGAATTCCGCTGTTACTCCAAAGGACGGTGTTATTACCGGCTATGGATTAATAGACGGAAGACTTACATTTGTATATAGTCAGGATGTAAGTGTTCTTGGTGGTGCAATTGGAGAGATGCATGCTAAGAAGATTTCAACTATATACAATATGGCTATGAAGGTTGGCGCACCGGTTGTAGGCCTTATAGACTGTGCCGGACTCAGACTTCAGGAAGCAACAGATTCACTTCACAGCTTTGGTGCACTTTTCAAGAAGAGTGTTAAGGCATCAGGTGTGATACCCCAGATAACAGCTGTATTCGGCAGCTGCGGCGGTGGAGCAGGAATACTTTCTGCACTTTCAGATTTTACTTATATGGTTGAAGGTTCAAAGCTTTTTGTGAATAGTCCTAATGCTATAAAGGGTAATTATGAAGAGAAGTGTGATACAGCATCTGCTACATATGTAAGCAAGAATACTTCTCTTGTAGATAATGTATATGCTTCTGATGCAGAGGCACTTTTTGCAGTAAGAAACTTAGTTTCTATTCTTCCTGCAAATAATTTTGATGAAGCTGTATCTACCTGTGAGGATGATCTTAACAGAACTATTCCGGGTATCGAGGCTTCTAAGGATGATGCTAGAAAGGTAGCAACAGATATAGCAGATGACTGCGTATTTGTTGAGACAAAAGCTGAATTCGGAAAAGATGTTGTAACAGGATTTATAAAGCTTAACGGTGCTACTGTTGCTGTTGTCGGTAATCAGGCTTCTGAGAATAACGGACTGATTTCTTCTGACGGAGCTTCAAAGGCTGCCGGATTCATAAGCTTTGCAGATTCTTTCAATATCCCTGTTCTTTCTCTTACCTCAGTAAAGGGCTTCGTAGCAGGATTTGAAGATGAGAAGACTATTGCCAAGGAATGTGCACGTCTTACAGCAGCATTTGCTGAGGCTACAGTTCCTAAGGTAAATGTAATAATGGGAGATGCTTTTGGTTCAGCTTATATAATGATGAATTCAAAGTCTATCGGTGCTGATATGGTTTATGCTTGGCCTACAGCACGTATCGGTGTTACAGATCCTAAGGTAGCAGCCGAGATTATGTATGCAGATGAAATAAGCAGTGCTGATGATAAGAAGGAAGCTATCAAGGCAGCTGCTGATAAGATAACAGAGTCTCAGTCAAGTGCTCTTGCAGCAGCAAGAAGAGGTTATGTTGATGATATTATCGAGCCTGATGCAACTAGAAAGAGACTTATAGCAGCATTTGATATGCTTGCTACAAAGAGAGAGGACAGCCCATATAAGAAGCATGTGGCATTTTAAGGAGGAAGAATAAAGTGAAGAAAAGGTTATCTAAGGTTCTTGTTCTTTCTATGATGCTTATAACCCTTCTTATGCTTTCCGGCTGTGGTGAGGCAGAGGAACTTTATTACGAAGTAGATAAAGATTCTATGCAGAACTACACTAAAGAGCTTATAACTCAGTATTACAACACAAATGAGATGGAGCAGGATTTCTATCTTAGTGATGGTTCTGAACTTCAGAAGACTGCAGTATCAGGCTTTATTGCGGCTCAGACAACAGATCACGTAGGAGAGTTTATCGATTTTGCTTCAGGAGATGGCAGCGTAAGCTTCTCCAATGGTGTTGACGGAAAGGTAATTTGCTCTCAGATTTGTAAATATGCAAACAGAGACGTAAAGGTTTCTATATCATATAAACAGAACAAGGCTTTCGAACTCGATAAAGAAAAAGCTTATGAATCATTGGTATCTCAGGCTGCTCAGTACGGAGTAGATGTTACTACATATGTAACACAGATGTATGGACAGTATGATGACCTTGATATGACATCAATGGATAAATTCCTTGATACATTTCTTGCTAAGGCATATAACGAGAGACCTTATGAGGCTATTGATTGTGAAGTGAGTGCTGTATATTCCAAGAAAGAGCTTATAACTCAGGCAGGAAAGAACACAGCTATAGGAATGGGAGTCGTATTCGCCGTTCTGATATTTATATCATTTATTATCAGTCTCCTGAAGTATCTTCCACTTCTTTTCGATGCAGAGATACGTAGGACAAGAGCAGAGAAGAAGGCTGCAGAGTCAGCTGCTAAGAAGCAGACTGAGGATCTGATCATATCATCAAGTAAAACAAGTGTTGATGATGATGCTCAGACTGATAAATTAACTTCTGACGTTGGTTCAAAGGATCTTATGAATGATTCTGAACTTGTTGCTGTTATTACTGCTGCTATATATGCAGCAAGTGCCGGTGCTGTAAGAGGACCTGCATATACAGCAAGTAACGATAAGCTGGTTGTAAGATCAATCAGAAGAGTAAGATAATTAAGCTATCCCGACTAATTGATGGGATGTGAAAAGGAGAATAAAAATGAAAAATTATAGAATTACAGTAAATGGTAATACATATGATGTTGCAGTAGAAGAGATTGGTGGAGGAGCAGCTCCTGCAGCTGCAGCAGCACCTGTTATGACTCCTGCAGCACCTGCAGCAGCTCCCGCAGCACCTGCAGCAGCACCTGCTGCATCAGGTTCAAAGGGCAGCGTAGTAGTATCAGCACCTATGCCTGGTAAGATCCTCGGAGTTAAGACAGAGGTTGGTAAGGCTGTAAAGAAGGGTGATGTACTCATGGTTCTTGAAGCTATGAAGATGGAAAACGAGATTGTTGCACCTCAGGACGGAACAGTTGCATCAGTAGAAGCTACAGTTGGTGCTCAGGTAGAGTCCGGAGATACATTAGTAACACTTGATTAATTACTTCTAAACTAATGTATAAACTCTAGGAGGTCGAAATGAAAGAGATAATTCTAAATCTTGCCAGTCAGACAGGTTTTGCGACTCTGGATTACAAGAATTACATAATGATATTAGTTGCATTTCTCTTTATGTATCTTGCAATTGCAAAAGGTTTTGAGCCGCTTCTGCTTGTTCCGATATCATTCGGTATGTTTCTGGTAAATATGTTTCCTGGTATTATTCAGGAGGGAGGACTTCTTCATTATTTCTATAAGCTGGATGAATGGAGTATTCTTCCATCACTCATTTTCATGGGTGTCGGAGCTATGACGGACTTTGGTCCGCTGATAGCGTACCCGCCGAGCTTTATCTTGGGTGCGGCGGCGCAGTTCGGTATATACGGTGCTTACTTCCTTGCTATAGCACTTGGTTTCTCAGGTAAGGAAGCAGCAGCTATTTCAATCATCGGTGGTGCTGATGGTCCTACATCAATCTTCCTTGCAGGTAAGCTCGGAATGGGTGATACACTTCTCGGACCTATAGCGGTTGCAGCATATTCCTATATGTCACTGGTACCTGTTATACAGCCGCCATTTATGAAGCTTTTCACTACTAAGAAGGAAAGACTTATAAGAATGCCTCAGCTTCGTAAGGTTACAAAACTTGAGAAGATAGTTTTCCCTATAGTTGTTACACTTGTAGTTGTACTTATACTTCCTACAACAGCTCCTCTGGTAGGTATGCTTATGCTTGGTAACCTCTTCAGAGAGTCAGGAGTTGTTAAGCAGCTTACAGAGACAGCATCAAACGCTATGATGTACATCGTTGTTATCATGCTTGGTACATCAGTAGGTGCGACAACAAGTGCTGAAGCATTCCTTCAGTTAACAACAATCAAGATCGTTGTACTTGGTCTTGTAGCATTTGTTCTCGGAACGTCGATGGGTGTCCTTTTCGGTAAGATCATGTGTGCCGTCACGAAGGGCAAAGTTAATCCGCTTATCGGTTCAGCAGGTGTTTCTGCCGTTCCTATGGCTGCCAGAGTATCACAGAAGGTTGCAGCGGAGTATGATCCTACAAACTTCCTTCTTATGAATGCGATGGGACCTAACGTTGCCGGAGTTATAGGTACTGCAGTTGCGGCCGGTACATTTATGGCGATCTTTAACGTGCATTAATAAAGCAACTGTTCAGCAGGTGGACGGATTCAAATCGGCCACGTGTAAGCTTGCTTAAGACGAATTGATATGCGAGTGCGGACGTCCCGAATGCATTGTAAGCAACTGCTGAACGAATAGAATAAAAATAGAAAGGGTAATAAAATGGCAGATGTAAAAAAACTTGGCATTACCGAAACAGTGCTCCGTGACGCACATCAGTCACTGATCGCTACTCGTATGCCAACTGAGGAAATGCTTCCGATTATAGATAAAATGGATCAGGTAGGATACCATTCAGTTGAGTGCTGGGGTGGTGCTACATTTGATTCATGTCTCAGATTCCTTAAGGAAGATCCATGGGACAGACTTCGTAAGCTTAAGGATGGATTCAAGAATACAAAGCTTCAGATGCTCTTCAGAGGTCAGAATATCCTTGGTTACAGACCTTATGCTGATGATGTTGTAGAGTACTTCGTACAGAAGTCTATTGCAAACGGAATTGATATTATTCGTATATTTGACTGTCTGAATGATCTTCGTAATCTTGAGACAGCAGTTAAGGCAACTAATAAAGAGGGTGGACATGCTCAGATAGCTCTTTCATATACACTGGGAGATGCTTATACACTTGATTACTGGAAAGAGACAGCTCGTAAGATCGAAGAGATGGGTGCTGATTCTATCTGTATCAAGGATATGTCCGGACTTCTTGTTCCATATGAAGCTGACAGACTTGTTAAAGCTCTTAAGGAAGGTTCAAAGCTTCCTATCCAGCTTCATACACATTATACATCAGGTGTTGCATCTATGACATATCTCAAGGCTGCAGAGGCAGGAGTAGATGTTATTGATACAGCTATTTCTCCATTCGCACTTGGTACTTCACAGCCTGCTACAGAAGTTATGGTTGAGACATTCAAGGGTACTGACAGAGATACAGGACTTGATCAGAAGCTTCTTGCTGAGATAGCAGAGTACTTCAGACCATATCGTGAGGAGTGCCTCGAGAGTGGTCTCATGAGCACAAAGGTTCTTGGTGTTAACATCAAGACACTTCTTTACCAGGTACCTGGTGGTATGCTTTCAAACCTTGTTTCACAGCTTAAGGAAGCAAAGCAGGACGATAAGCTTCAGGAGGTTCTTGAAGAAGTTCCACGTGTTCGTAAGGACTTTGGTGAACCACCACTTGTTACTCCTTCATCACAGATCGTAGGTACACAGGCAGTTCTCAACGTTCTCATGGGTGAGAGATATAAGATGGTTACAAAAGAGTCTAAGGATCTTCTTTCAGGAAAGTATGGTCAGACAATCAAGCCATTCAATCCAGATGTTCAGAAGAAGGCTATTGGAGATACAGTTCCTATCACACACAGACCTGCAGATGATATCGAGCCTGAGCTTGATAAACTGAGAGGTGAGATAGCACAGTATATCCAGCAGGATGAGGATGTTTTGTCATACGCACTGTTCCCACAGGTTGCAACAGAGTTCTTCAAGTATAGAGAAGCTCAGCAGACCGGTGTGGATATGTCCAAGGCAGATACAACAAACAAGACATACCCTGCATAATATGTAAATTCGATCAGCACTTTCTCGTTGTAGAAGGTGCTGATTTTTGTTATATTTACTGTGTAATTGTATTAATATAATTTAATAACATATGGAAATATTTGGAGGAAAAACAGTGTCAGACGATAAGGATATAATCTGGGAAGAAGTTAGTACGGAGCATATAGTTCAGGATGAATGGATTGACTTCAGAAAGACTGCTTACAGATTTCCGGATGGAAATATATTCGAACCATTTTACACCTATAGCAGAAGAGATTATGTAGTGATAATTGCTTCAGATGAGGTAGGCAGATATATATGCGTCAGACAGTTCCGTCAGGGAATAAGAGAGGTGACTACAGAATTCCCTGCAGGTGGAATAGAGCGAAAGGATGGGAAGCAGTATGGTGACAGATCTGAAGTCGCTTCCGAGGATGCCCTCGCTGCAGCTAAAAGAGAACTGAGTGAGGAAACAGGTTATGAATCCGATGAATGGCAGCATCTGATAACTATTCCGTCAAATGCGACTATATCAGATAATCTTGCTCATATATATGTTGCTAAGAACTGTAAGAAGGTATCGGGTCAGACACTGGATGATATGGAATTTCTGAATGTTAAGCTGTTTACTGCAGAAGAAATCGAAAAAATGATTTCTGACGGAGAATTCAAACAGGCGATGCATGTCATGGGATGGCTCCTTGAGCAGAGAAGTATTAATTAATTGGAGAACTTAGATATAATGAAAAAACGTTTAAAATTTGTTTCAATATTACTGTTAATCTTTTTTGGGCTATCAGCTGTTGGTTGTCAGCATACCGCTTCCTCCTTTGGTGAAACTGATTCCGGGGTGGTATCAAGTAAAACTGATCAGAAGGATAAAGATGTAGATCCGGACAGACCGAACGCCGATACACGTAACGGCATGCCCAAGACTTTAAGTGAAAATGATGTTGCTCCTGATTTTACAGCGGATCTTATGGGCGGAGGAACTTTTAAGCTTTCTGATTATGATGATAAGGTGGTTCTGCTTAATTTCTGGGCTACCTGGTGTCCGCCCTGTGTAGGTGAGATGCCTGCTTTTGAAAAGCTTAAAAAAGAAGGCATT
>JAFWSY010000146.1 GCA_017519155.1 Eubacterium sp. | reverse complement strand
GTTCTGCAAAACTGAACATATCTCCTGTAAGTTGGAAAATACCGGGATTAAACCACGATCTTTCGATTGAAACCTTTGCTATATTCATTCCTATCTGAATACTCATATGTGATGCTTCATCTGACATACTCTCACTTGAATCGCTGTGCGATGAACTTGATGAGTAACCTCCAAGGAAAAATGATGCATTGGTCTGACTGGAACTGCTTGAAGCCTGACGGCTGCTGCTTGTAGCTAAGGCAGAAGCTGTTGTATTGATAATTATCTGGGTAAAATAATCATCGCTCTTATTCGGAAGTACGTCTGCCGCATTTTCTTCTGACCGGTCTGCTGTATCTGTTTTCTCTGCTACAGACCTCGCAATCTGTATCTGCATCTTTAATTCTTCAATATCCTCATTCAGTGTTTTCAGGTTCTCATTAAGCGGCGTAAGGAGTTCCTTAAGCTTTATTCTGTTATTTTTTGTACACCAGTCAATGGCAGCTGTCACACAAGCCTCTCCGGCAGCAACAGCTTCAGACTGCGCTTTCATACACTCCTTTCCGGATGTACCGATTTTATCCACCAGTTTATCTACATCTTCCCTTTTAATCCTTTTGCCATTATTAGCTTCCTTATTAACTACACGCTCAACTGTCTCCTCATCCGGCTCCTTCTGGCTTCCATCTTCCTCTCTCAGACACATATCGACAATCGCATTTACTATGTTGACAGAACCTTCTATATCTGCTTCTGTACATGCTTCGACCTTATCCTTATAATTCTTATTTGCTTCTGCCAGCCTCTGTTTAACCTCAGCCATATCTTCATCCGACGGAATGTTAGAAGTCAGCTTTGTAATCTGTCCGAGTATATTTTTTCTCTGAAGCTGCAGAGTTCTAAGTTTCTGGGAAAGAGCCGCAGGGCTTTCAAGAAGATCCACTCCGGTGAATGACGACTTGAGAAGCTTGAACCAGTTTGAAGGCTGAAGACTTACTGGATAGACATATCCACCATCAGGACTCAGTTCTTCAACCATACTGAGTGTTGAACGAGCCTGCTCTATCTCACCGCCTACTCCGCAGTTAAGAATAGCATTGATGATATTCATATCCGTAGGCGAGAAAACACTGAGAACCTTTCCAAGCTTTTCATCGAGATTTACTCTTGCCGCCTCTGCCACTGTTCCATACCAGTCGAGGTATTTGTCATGTCTGGCGACCTTATCTATAATCTCCTTTTCCAGCTTCTCCTTCATATCAAGCTGCTCTTTGTTCCACTTTGATTTTGCCTCAATATAATCGTTATACAAGCGGTAGAACACCTGCTCCATAGTCATGTTGTAGACGGTTCCCTCTCCGAAATCATAGGGATATGGTGTCATGAGCACTTCACGCAGTCTGCTCTTTAATTCGTACAGTTCTCTGTTAAGCTGCGGGGAGAGCATACTAAGAGCTGTTTTATACTGATTCGGAAGCAGCTTCCCATTATCGCCGCCTGTCACGAAGCTGGCATCAAACAGTTTATTGACAAGTCTCGATTCATTCGCCCTGACATGTGCGGGCTTTTCCACATTTTCATCCGTATCGTTATATTCAAAATCCTTTGAATTAATAACAGTTCCGGGAAGGGTTAGACAAAGATACTGATTCTCATTCGTCCCCCCGATTACACTTGATATCTTATCATATAATTCATCCAAAAATGGTTTTGGTGTTGTTTCAGGCATAATAATTCTCCTTTCCGATATTAGCAATTCATAAACATATAGGTTACCTTTTCCGGCTTTTTATTAAGTCTATTATATGTTGTAAAAATCCCCTTGCTAATTACCAGAAATGAAAATTTGAATATTTTTAAAAAAGCAGCCAATCAAGGCTGCTTTTGAACTGTGTATTAATTTCTATCTCTCTATAAAAAGGCGGATTCGCCGGCATCCTCACGAATACCGACGAATCTAAGAGTGAACAATTTATGAAACAAAGGTTTTTATTATTATTTAATTGTAACCTTTGCTTTCTTCATAAGACCATTTATTGAATATACATAAATAGTACATGTACCTTTCTTAATACCCTTTATCTTTCCGTTCTTGTCTACGGTAGCGATGCTGGTATCTGATGACTTGTAGCGGAACTTAGCACCATGTCCCTTAGGGATGTGCTTCTTGTTCTTATTGACAAGAGTTACCTTAGCCTTAATCTTAGCTGTCTTTCCGACCTTAACAGTGTATTTCTTCTTAGTAAGTGTAAGTTTCTTAACATTACTGTACTTTGTACTCTTTGCACCCACAAGATGTGCTACGGTACTCTTTCCAAGAGTCACCTTCTTACCATCAATAATCTTATATGGCACTACATATACACGGAATTGCCTCTTCTGATTAATCTTCTTACCATTAATCTTGGTTATGGTAGTCTTGGTTGTAGTGTTCTTGGCAATAGTCTTTGCAGGCTTAGTTATCTTCTTACCACAATACTGTGCATATACATAGTAACCGTCTGCCGCTGATGACTTCTTCCACTTAACGGTGAATTTTTTGCCCTTCTGGGTAACTGTTACCTGCTCATTCATGGCT
>JAFWSY010000145.1 GCA_017519155.1 Eubacterium sp. | reverse complement strand
TATGTACCATTACATAGGTGTAAGTGGTAAAAAAGATGACAGATTTTCACCTGATAATAAATTGTCATCTTTTGTGAAAAAATAAGGGGGCAGTATGATTAATATTTTAATTGTTGAAGATGAAAAACCTATATCTAATCTTATTAAGATAAGTCTGAAAAATGTAGGTTATAACTGTGACACAGCCTATGATGGCGATGAAGCTCTTGATAAGATAGACAGCAAGGTATATGATATCGTGCTCCTGGATATCATGCTTCCCGGAGTAGATGGCTTTGAGATAATGGAGTATATCAGACCTCTCAACATACCTGTTATCTTCCTTACTGCAAAGGATGCTCTTGATGACAGGGTTAAGGGACTTAAGATGGGAGCTGAGGATTATATAGTAAAGCCTTTTGAGGTTGCTGAGCTTATTGCCAGAGTTGAGGTGGTTCTCAGAAGATATAACAAGACAGAGGATACATTTGACCTGAATGGTCTTCACGTAAATGCTGTTTCTATGGTAGCTACAAGAGATGGTAAGGAGATAAATCTTACACCTAAGGAATTTGAGCTTCTTCTGCTTTTCCTCAGAACACCTAATACAGCCCTTTACAGGGATGTTATATATGAAAAGGTATGGGGCGGAGAGCTGGAATTTGGCAGTAAGACAGTTGATCTTCATGTTCAGAGACTCCGTAAGAAGGCCGGACTTACCAAGGAGCTTAAGTCAGTAAGTAAGGTCGGATACAGACTGGATGTATAAACTGAAAGGTTGAAAAGATTTGAGCTTTAGAATGCGAATATCTTTGATAATGACTGTGCTTATGGCCCTGCTTTTCAGCGTGGGTAATACAATCATTATTCATAGATCCTATATGTCTTCTCTGGACAGAGAAGAGCAGGAGGCTGTAGATAATCTGCAGATGGTGAATTCCGTCTTCAAATTATCCTACGAAAGCACCGGACAACTGAATGAAAATCAGATTCTCAAGACGCTGAGAAGTCTTGGAACATATAAGACATCTACGGATGTCTTTTTGTTGTATAAAGATAATGAGCTCATCTACGGCAACCTTCAGAATAAGGAGATAAATGTAGACTTAAACTCGATTCTTGAGAGTATGGGTGACGAGGATGAAGGTATCTCCGTTTATTATAAGTCTGATGATAACGGACTGAGATATATAGTCAGCTCATCAGTTATATCTGTTGATGAGGATAAATATATTATCTGTGTTTGCAGAAATATCGATAATGTAATCCTTCTCAGAAAGAAGCTTTACGGTCTGTTTGTTCCGTCATTCCTTGTTATTCTTGTGGTGACGGCCATTGTATCCTGGATCATATCATCCATCATTGTTATGCCGCTTAATAAGCTTAAAAAGGCTACCAGAGAGATAGCTGACGGAAATCTGTCCTATCGTTCCAATATTGATACGGATGATGAGATAGGTGAGCTCTCAGCCAACTTTGATAAGATGGCGGAAGAGCTTGATCACAACGTGACGCTTCTTAAGGAAGCTGCTGAGGAGAAGGACCGTTTCATGGGTGCATTTACCCACGAGCTTAAAACCCCTATGACCTCAATCATCGGTTATTCCGAACTTCTCAGAACTCAGAACTTAAGTGAAGAAGACAGGGATGATGCCCTGAACTATATATATTCAGAATCCAAGAGACTTGAGAGTATGTCTCTTAAACTGCTTCAGCTCTTTGTATCTGATAAAGAGAAGCTTGAGCTTAAGAAGGTATGTCCGAAGGATATGGTGGAAGATATTGTTACACATCTGAGACCTACTCTTGAAGAACAGAATATAAAGATTATCTGCAGGACTGAGGATGGCCTGGCAAATCTTGAGCCTGACCTAGTTCGCACCCTTATAATCAACCTTATTGATAACGCCCGTAAGGCCATGGATAAGAAAGGTCGTATCAGGGTTGATCAGAAGTTTGAGGAGGGAAATGTAGTCTTTATTATCACTGATAATGGAAAGGGTATGCCTAAGGAAGCACTGGATCATATAACAGAAGCTTTCTACAGAATAGATAAATCCCGTTCAAGAAGGCAGGGTGGAGCCGGACTCGGTCTTTCTCTGGTTAAAAAAATAGTCGATATGCATGACGGCAGTATACATTTTACAAGCGAGGAAGGCATAGGTACTGTCGTAACAGTAAGGCTGAAGGGAGGTGTCGCTGATGAAGAAATTTCAGAAGAAGTTTCAGAACAAGACTCAGAACAAGTCTCAGAAGAAGCTTCAGATGAACCATTCGCAGAAATTACCTCAGAATAACTATGGGTTTGCCCTAAAGATACTTGCCTTTTATGTATTTGCAGCTCTTCTTGTGCTGTTGGCATTTTTCATCCCTCAGATAATTTTCAAATATGAGGACAGAAAAACAAGTAATTATGATATACACTACACAGCTGAGAAGGTTGATCTGGCGGAAGGTGGAATAAGTCTTTATGAGAAGCTTAGTTCTATGCCTGATTATTATTCTGAAGGCTCCTACATACCGCTTGATCCGAATCAGCCAGGTAATTTTGAATCCAGACTTACACCTACAGATGTTCATGAAAAGGGAATAAATGATTTTGTGGACGTATTTGTGGGAAATAGTCTTGCGGCAAAGCTAAAGGGGAATGACGAAGCTATATCGAAAGCCGGTGGACTTTCAGAATATCTTAAAGGTTTACAATTTGTGGTTACACCTACCTATATGATAAGAACTGTAAACAGAGATATGTTCTTTGTATGGGATCTTTATATTTATGATGATGATTTTGGTAATCTTGATATTTATATTGATGATGAAACCGGCAAGATATTAAGTTTTGATTTTATGACAAATAAATTTGTTAATGCGGCATTTATGAATGAAATTGATTCAAAGAACTTGACAGGACGAATAGGCAGCTATTACAATTTAAGTCTTCAAAATGTAAAGGCATCGCTTGGCAGAGGGTTTCTGGCATTTGATATGAACTTTAAAGAAGACCTGTCTTCCAACAGGATATCATTTATAAATCTTAAGATGATATCGGTAGATTTTTATGAGAATACTTACAATATATATTTTAACCGTTTAGATGATTCGTATTCTACCCAGTATGATAACAATCAGGATTACGATGATTCAGAATTTGAGATTCCGGAAGACTTTTCTGACGATGAAGTACTGCCGGATGAAATAACGGATGATAATTGATAAAC
>JAFWSY010000144.1 GCA_017519155.1 Eubacterium sp. | reverse complement strand
CTAATTATCATTGGGTTTTACAAGAATTAAGTTCATACCGCTGCCAGGGAAAAGAGTATTCTTAGGTTTGAAACTTACTTATATAATAGTATAATAAGATAATATAAACAGTATAATAGGATAATATAAATAGTATAATAGGATGATATAAATGTTCAAAAAAGAAATAAAAACACAAAAAAGGTATCACATTTTCGATGAAATCTAGAATATAAATAGAATACATATGCTAAAATTTCATATTTCAAATGTCAGATTTCTAATGATGTTTTGACATGTGCATTATAATATTAGAATTTTATAAAGGTGATTATGGGTGATTTAGTATTTAAGGTTACAGCCGGTCGGTCCATGTCCGGAAAGACCTATAAACTGTGCAAGGATGTGCTTGAAGAGGCCTTCAGGAATCCGAAACAAAACTATATAATTGTAATTCCCGACCAGATGGGAAATGCGTACGAGAAGAAGCTGATCGAGATGAACAGACTTATGTTTGAGCGCCCCGGTTTTATGAATATTGACGTAATCGGTTTCAGTCGTCTGGCTTTCAGGATATTTGAAGATATGGGCGTGCCTGTTACTTCTGTACTTGAGGAGTATGAGAAGAGCATGCTTATTCGTGTTGTTCTGGGAAAACTATCGAAGGACCTTCTGGTATACAGGAGCAGCATAGACAGAAGCGGCTTTGTTCAGGAAATTAAATCTCTTATATCCGAGTTTATTCAGTATGATATTAAACCGGAGGATATAGATAAGCTGACTGAAAGTGAAACAAGTATCAGGATGAATCCTGCGCTCTTAGCTAAGCTTAAGGATATAAAACTTATATACAGTAAGTTCCTTGAGCTTTTATCCCAGAGGGATTCGGGACTTTCGGAGGAAAGACTTAAGCTGCTTGCCAGACTTCTTGGCGGTAATGAAGAGTGTTCGATAACCGATGGAACGGTCTTTGTTTTTGATGAATTCAGAGGCTATACTCCTGACCAGCTTAAGGTGATCGGAGCTCTTTCGAAAAGAGCTAAGGAAATGGTTTTCAGTCTTTTGATAGAACCTGAAATAATCAGGAAGGATATAAAGCTGAAAAATCATGATCTGTTCTATCAGAGTCAGAATACTTTGAGACAGCTGCAGGAGTCTGTGGGAGCTAAGCCGCAGATTGTATATTGTGAGGGCGGTCTGAAACGTCCGGATATGCTAAAACATCTGGAAAAACATATGCTGCGTTTTCCTGTAAAAGAGTATATGGGTGAGGAAGATATTAATTCAGAGGAAGCTTCACTTCAGATAAACTATGCTCCGGATATGGAAAATGAAATCAGAATCATAGCTGAGGATATTTTAAGATTTGTAAAGAAGGGATATAGATATAAGGATATTGCCGTTGTTTCGGGAGATATCGAGAGCTTCGATGACCTGGCAGGAGGTATATTTGAAGAGTATGGTATACCGTACTTTGCAGACTATAACAGAAAGCTGAAAAAGAATCCATTTACCCAGGCTCTTGTGAAGGTTCTGGATATAGTGGACAGAGACTATGATTATGCGGGAGTATTCGGTCTCATTAAGACCGGTATTCTGGATATAGATGAATATGCAGCTGATAATCTTGAAAACTATGTCCTCAGAACAGGAATCAGAGGAAGTAAGCTCTGGAATCAGGAAATCGTTTATAAAGGTAAAAATCAGAGTGATGATGTGCTGGCTAAGTATGAAGGAATGAACTCAGTCAGAAAGACGATTCTTGATATAATGAAGCCCTTTGACGGACTTGAGTATAAAGAACATACAGTAAAGGAATATATAGCTGCCATAAGAATCTTCATGGAACAGTGTTATTTTGAGGAGAGACTTAAGGCTTCATCTGATTTTGTGGAGACTTGCGGTATATACGGCGATGCAAAGGCCATGAGAAGTCTGTGGGGAGTCCTTAACAGACTGCTGGATGAAACTGAAGATTTCCTTGGAGATTCTCTGATGAATATCCATGATTTCAGTGAGATAATCCAGTCAGGAATAAATGAGATATCCATAGGAGTTATTCCTCCTACGCTTGACAGCGTAATGGTTATGGATATGACCAGATCAAGGATTCTGGAAACCAAGGTGCTGTTCTTTGCAAATATGACTGATTCAGTAGTACCGCCTGCATCGTCTACCGGAGGACTTATCTCAGAAAAGGATAAGCTGGTTATAGATAGTATATTTGAAGAGACAAAGTCCGGAAAGCATCTTTCAGACCATGGAGTTGAGAAAAAGGTAAAGGACCTCTTTATTATTTATCAGCTGATGTCCAAGCCGACGGATTATCTAAGACTCAGCTGTTCGATGAAAAGCGTGGAGGGCTCTGCATCATCTCCGTCCTATATCATAGGCAGAGTAATGAGACTCTTTCCGGGAATAGAGATAAGAAATAAGGAGGTTACCCCGCTTTCCGGAACAGCAAGGTCTGACAGGCTGGACTATATCTTCGGCTTAAGAAATATGCTGGAGGAACTTCACGATAGCGATGACGGAGAGCTTTCTTCAGAGCATATGGATAAAATGAAGACCATTGCAGTATATAATCGTTACAGTGATGGTGTTACTGATTATATAAAGAAAGGACTTGATTTTTCCAATCCTGCCGGCGATATAGATCCGGATATCATGAAGAATCTTACCCTTAAGCTGTCAGTATCAAAGATGGAAACGTATATGTCCTGTCCTTATTCGTATTTTATGCAGTATGTTCTGGGACTTCAGGACAGACCTGAGAAGAAACTCGAATATTTTGATGTGGGAAATATAATCCATAAGGCCCTTGAGTGCACAGTAAATGCTGTGATCAAAGAACATGATAATAATTGGAAGAATCTCAGTGATGAGCAGCTTAAATCTATTATGGCTGTATATTTTGATGAGGCATGGAAGGAATACAGAAGTAACGATATAAGTGATGATATAAATGGAAAGACTGTAGCAGTTGCTGATAATCTTAAGTATCTTTCCGACAGGACCATACTCACTCTCAGGGATCATATCATAGCAGGTAATCTTCTTCCCCGGTATACTGAGCAGAAGTTCTCAGTTCAGTTTGATGCCGAAAGACCTGATGGAGAGAAGGTGCCTATAACAATCCTTGGTATCATAGACAGGATTGATACTAAAAGTGAAGATGGTAAAACTTACATAAGGATCATAGATTATAAGACCGGTTCAGAGAGCTTTGATCCCCAGAGGATTAGGGAAGGAACTCAGCTTCAGCTTTCTCTTTATACGCATATCATTAAGGGAATTCTGTCTGAAAAACTGAAAGACAGCGAGGTTATTCCTGTTGGTATGTACTATTATCATGTTGCTAATCCTGTGGTTGATGCACCGACTGATTATACACTTCAGAAAAAGTATAACGGGGATGAAGTTCAGGCTGATAATGATGAGATGGCAAAGAAGCTTAAACTGAGCGGAGTTTCAGATGCAGATCCCAAGACTCTTCTTAACCTGCATGAAACAGGACTTGTAAGTGAAGATTCAGGACAGATACTTCGGGACAGCACGATTGTTCCCGTGGGTGTTACCAAGGAGGGAGAATACAAGGTTGGCGCTGTGGTTGCGGATAAGGAGAGCTTTGATGCCGTAGGACAGTTCAGCATGAACAAGATGAAGGAGGGTACTGATAAGATACTTGCCGGAGTATTTGATAAGAGCCCCATCAGGTTCAGCGGACAGCAGGATAATGCCTGTGCTTATTGCGACTATAAACCTGTTTGCAGATTCGGTAAAGCAGCAGGTCAGGAAAGAAAGATACCAAAGGCGGCAGGTACTGTCAGAGATCAGATAAGGGAGCTAAAAAATGCCACAGTGGAATAAAGGCCAGCAGGAAGTGCTGGATAGTATAAAGGATAAACAGAATATACTTGTTTCTGCTGCAGCCGGTTCAGGTAAGACGGCTGTTCTTGTGGAGCGTATCATAAGAACCGTTCTGGAAGGAAAGGCTGATATAGATGAAATCCTTGTGGTTACATTTACCAGGGCAGCAGCTTCACAGATGAGAGCTAAAATAATAGCTGCGCTGGAAAAGGCTGTTTCCGAAAAACCGGAAAGCGATCTTGCCAAACAGCTGATGCTGGCAGAAACTGCAGATATAATGACCATAGACAGCTTCTGTAACAAAATAGTTAAAGAGAATTTTCAGATAGCCGGAGTGGATCCTGCGTTTGAGATCTACGATAATGAAGAGATAGTTCTTCTTATAGAGGATGTGCTGGACGAGGTTATGGATGCTCATTACAGAGAGGATGAGTCCTTCAGGCACCTGGCGAGATTTCTTATGAAGAAGAATCTGAATGATGAGGCTCTGAGAGATTATATCCTGAATATCTATAAGGTATCCGAAAGCTTTGCGGACCCTGAGAAATGGCTGAGAAGTGCGGCGGATGAGTTAAACAATTTTGAAAAGACAGGAACCACTAAATGGGTTGAAGGCTATAAAGGATATGTAAAAACTCTTTCCTCAGGTTATTATGAATACTTTATGAAGCAGGCAGATTGTATGCAGACTGAGGTAAGTCTTATAAATACCGATGCTTCCGGTAAGCTATATGATATGTATGTAGCTGATGCCATGATCATGAGGAAGATATCAGAGCAGAAAACTCTTGGTGAAATGTCTGCAGCGGCATCAGAGAAATGGAAGAATTTCCCGAGAAAGCAGGCGACAGAGGCTCTGGGTGAGGACGAGGTGAAGAGACTCGCCAATGACAGGGATAAGATAAAGTCACTCATAAAGCCTATCTACAGTGAAGATGAGCTGCTTAAGGAGGTAAAGGACTCTGCTGATTATGTGTCATGTCTTGTACAGGTAGTTATAGAGTTCAGAGAAGCGCTTCTTGCAGAAAAGAATAAACAGGGAAAATATGAATTCGGTGATATCAGCCATGCAGCGTATAACGTTCTTTTTGATACAGAGAAGGGGGTACCTTCCGATACAGGAAGAAGAATGGCTGAGATATATAAGTATATCTATATAGATGAATATCAGGACAGTAATGACCTTCAGGAGAATATATTAAATGCCGTTGCCAGAAGAGACGAAGATGGAAATATAAATAATGTCTTCATGGTTGGTGATATAAAGCAGAGTATCTATCGATTCCGTCTGGCGAGACCGGATCTTTTTGCCGAAAAGGCTGAGAATTATCTCGGTGGTGAAGATGGAAGACTGATCACTCTTAACATGAATTATCGTTCCAGAAAAGAGATACTTGATGCATCTAATTATATCTTCAAAGAGCTTATGAGTAAGAGCTTTGGTGGTATAGATTATGACGATGCAGCCCAGCTTCATACACCTGATAAAGAGGCATATGAGGATAATTTTCCAGAGGCTGTACTGGGAGAACATATATCCGAAATGCCTGAGCTTATCATGATAAATACAGAGAAAGATGAAGACAGCGAAGAAGAGATAGAACTTAACAGTGAAGAGATTGAGGCATCTGTCATCGGCAAAAAAATTCTGGAATATGTTTATGGTGATAAAGAAAACAACATAGAGCCATTAATGGTCAGAAATGAAAACTTTAATAAAGAAAGACCTGTAAGTGTACACAATCCTTTATATAGACCGGTTAGATTTGGTGACATAGTTATTCTTCAGCGAAAGGTTCGTGGATCTTCCGCTATGCTTAAGATTTATGAGCAGATGGGCATACCTGTAACCCTTGAGGATAACAGTGGGTACTTCGATGCCATGGAGGTTGTGACTATACTTTCACTTCTTCGGGTTATCGATAATATCCAGCAGGATATTCCTCTTGCATCAGTACTGCTTTCCGGTATAGGAGGCTTCACTGATGATGAGCTGGCTCTTATAGTAAGTCTTTCAGAGGATAAATATATAAGCCTTGCAGATAAGATGGCTGCATTTGAAGAAGGATATCTTGGAAATGATTCTGAAGCAGGAAGAGTTGCACTTAAGGTAAAAAGAATAAGAGATATGATATCAGAATGGTCGAAGCTCAGACCATATATATCTATATCACAGCTCCTGGATAGAATAATTGCTGATACAAGATATGATGAATATATAGCTGCCATGCCTGACGGAGTAAAGAGAGTTGCAAATCTCAAGATGCTTAAAGTGCGGGCAAACCATTTTGAATCAGTAAGAAATAACGGACTTCTGGATTTTCTTAAATTCATAGATAAATGTAAGATACATAATCTGGACTTTGGAGAAGCATCTATCTCAGAAAGAGTGGATGATTCGGTAACGATTATGTCTATCCATAAGAGTAAGGGACTGGAATTCCCTGTTGTTTTCGTGTCCAGACTGGGACAAAAAATCAGACTTAATGAGATGGCTGAAAGTGTGGTTGTTGACAGTGATTATTTTATAGCAATGAATAATTACTATTATGTCGGCGACAGAATCATGGTCAGAAGAAACAGCCTCAAAAAAGAAGTGGTAAAACTCCTTTCAGATAAGGAGATAAAAACAGAAGAGGTAAGACTCCTTTACGTTGCCATGACAAGAGCCAAGGAAAAGCTTGTCATGACCGGTACATATAACAATGACGCTCCTGCCATGCCACTTACCTGCAGAAGTATGCTGGATTATATCAGATATGCCATATCAAGGAATGATCCGGCGGGACATCTTGTTGTTAAAAAAATATCCATGTACGATGCAGAGAGTAAATTCAAGAAGCTCTACATAAAGAAGAGCATCGATTACAGAGAGGATATGACTCGACTTCTGGAGATACTTGATAGTGAAACAAAGAAGGTTGACACTGAAGATCCGTATAGCTTTGTATATCCATATGAAGAGCTGACAAGAGTCGGTGCAAAGATGTCCGTTTCCGATATAAAGCATAGTGAGATGGAGAAGAATCTTTCACTTATAGATAATGCTAAGGTGGAGGAGGCTTTGGATGCTGCAGCAGATAGCGGTGAAGCAATGGATACTTCGGCTGCTGATATGGAGGAAATGAGAAAAAGAGCTGCCCAGCGAGGAACCATCATACATTCGCTGTTTGAGAAGCTGGATTACGGAAAAGTTACCTCGGCAGAAACACTTCAGGATGAACTTACAAGAGTTCTTTTGGGAAAGGGCTATACCGATGAGGATAGAGTGCTTGTGAATGTGAAGAAGCTGTCTGATTTCTTCAGCGAAGATGAAGCTTCACTTTTTGGCAGAATGAAAAAAGCAGCATTATCAGATAAGCTATTCAGAGAACAGCAGTTTATAGTCGGACTTACCAATTCAGAGATACCGGGAAGAAACCTGCATAATGAAGACGGTGCGGAGGATTCAAAGGAATCAGAAGAGGATCTTACAGTGATTCAGGGAATCATAGATGCATTCTTCTATGAACCGGATGAGAACGGTGAAGATAATATAATCCTCGTAGATTACAAGACAGATAATGTAAAGGATGGCAAAGAACTGCTGGACAGATATGCTTCCCAGATGTATCTCTATGCCCTTACTCTGGAGAAACTTACCGGCAAAAAAGTAAAGGATGTTATCCTGTACTCCACACATTTTGGAGAAGTCCATTACCCGGAGTGGAGAGACTATTAATTCTTAATGGCGCCTGTCGCTGTTAAGAATTTGATAAGAATTTAATAATTCTTCGATAAAGAACTATTTGCAGAAACCATATATACTACATTCAGGATGAAAACTAAAAAGATGACACTTTATTATCAGATGAAAAACTGTCATCTTTTTGAAATATGAAAGGAAGTAGTATATATGGTTTCTTTTAATGGAGATAAAGGGATGAAAGAACAGAAAAGCATACTTAGAACTGATAAGCTCTGCAAATCATTTTCAAATGGAGGCAGACAGCAGCATGTAATTAAGAATCTGGATATGGAAATAATTGAAGGGGACTTCACAGTAATCATGGGAGCTTCCGGATCGGGAAAGTCCACACTTCTCTATGCGCTTTCAGGAATGGATAAGCCGACCATGGGAAAGGTGCTCTTCAATGAAACAGAAATTCAGGACTACTCAAATGATCAGCTGGCAGTATTCAGAAGAGGAAACTGCGGATTTGTCTTCCAGAGTGTCTATCTTCTTGAAAATCAGACAATTCTCGACAATGTCCTAACAGGAGCTCTCATAGTTCAGAAGAATTCAAAAGAGTTAGTTGATAAAGCAAAGGACCTTCTGAAGAAGGTTGGAATAGAAGAGGAAATGTTGAACAAGTATCCAAATCAGCTTTCCGGTGGTGAGGCACAGCGAGTAGGAATAGTAAGAGCTCTCATAAATAATCCGAAGATACTTTTCGCTGATGAACCTACAGGTCAGCTTAACTCAGCTTCGAGCCAGGATGTGCTGAATATATTCTCAGAGGTTCATAAGAATGGACAAAGCATAGTAATGGTAAC
This sequence comes from Eubacterium sp., assembly GCA_017519155.1. Classification (GTDB taxonomy): domain Bacteria; phylum Bacillota; class Clostridia; order Lachnospirales; family Lachnospiraceae; genus Eubacterium_Q. Next base: position 15,021 of record JAFWSY010000144.1, on the reverse strand, counting down.
ACATGATCTGAAGACGGCGCTTAGAGGAACAAGAGTTATCTTCCTTAGAGATGGAGGAATAGAAGGCGAGTACAGGATGCCGGTTTATGGAACAGATGATGAAAAAGTACGTCGTGCAGGCCTTCAGAATTTCTTAGATGAGATGGGATGGTAGATATGAAGATACTTAGATTATCAATTTTTAATATAAAAAAGCATAAAAAGGAATCCGCTATCCTGATATTCCTTATTGCAGTCAGCGTTCTTTTTATGAATATCGCAATAATCAATAACAAAAAAGCGGGCATTATCATGGATAAGGCTTTTGAAGATTCGGGCAGCAAGGATGCGGTTTATCTGTTCTATGAAGATCAATACAGGACAGAATTTGACGAAGTATTTGAAGAGGATGAACGCATATCAAATATAGATAAGTTTGAAATGCTTTATCCAAATAGTAATGCGTCTTTAAACCGTAAGGAAAAAGATGGTTCACTTACAAATTTTTATGCGTCATTCATAACGAAGGAAGGCGAGGAGAAGATTTCAAATTTCAGTAAAGAAACAACTCTTTCTGATGATGAAATTGCTGCTCTGGAACATCCGATCTGGATGCCGCACCATTTGGAGATGAGTCTGGGATATAAACCCGGTGATACATTTACTATTGTAAAAGGCAGCAAGGAATATGAGTTTCAGATAGCAGGCTTTTATGAAGCGGCACTTCTTTCAAATGATTTTAGGAGCTACAAATGTATAGTAACGGATTCAGATTATGATACCCTTTCAAAAGAATTAGGAAGAGTTATATGTTTCTCATTTGATGTTAAAGAGGAGATTTTGGATAGCTATAGTGATTCCGTGAAGTTTTGTGATGAGCTTGGTAAAGAAGTAAATGAAAGGGCCGGAAGACCGGTAGAATCCACTTTTCTTAATGCATATGATGATAAGAATCTTGAAGCAGATAACACAGCCAGCGTTATAGTAATCATTATGGATATTATCGCTATGGTTGCAGCAGTTGTAATACTGTCAGCTGTTATTGTAATAAGACATAAAATAACCAATGATATAGACGATCAGATGCAGTCAATAGGTGTTCTGGAGGCACTTGGATATAGATCGAGAGAGATATCACTTTCATATGTTTATGAATATCTTACACTCGGCATAATAGGTGCAGTAGCAGGTGTGATAATAACTGCCTTAACTGATCCGCTTATGACAAAGCTTCTGCAGTCATTTCTGGGACATAAAGGAAATGTGAGCATAAGCATAACCGGTTTAGTATTGCCGATGATAGTTATAATTCTCATAGTGCTTTTCACTGCCCTGCTAAAGGCAAGAGTTATAAAGAAATATCCTCCGGTAGTAGCATTTAGAAAAGGAATCAGAACACATCATTTCGGAAAGAACAGGCTTTCACTGGATAAGACAAGATCTGACATAAACTTAAGACTTGGTTTTAGAAATATAATCAAAAATAAGAGACAAAATATCGGAATATTTATATGTATCCTCTTATCAAGCCTGTCTATAGGTTTTTGTGCGATGGTTGCTGATATATTCCGTGATGGAGGAAATGGATTCAGAACCTGCTCCGGATATGAAAGTGGTGATTTTTATCTTTTATTTGAACCCGGAGTGACCAGTGATGAGATAGAAAAAGAACTCTATTCATATGAAGAAGTAAGAAAGGTTACAGATATGCATATTCAGGCACTTACTATAGTTGGTGATGCTGAAACATTTGTTCAGGCACTTTCATATAAAGATTTTAAAGAGACTGAGAATGTATTTGTAACAAAAGGAAGGCTTCCGGAACATGATAATGAGGCTGTACTTAAAAGAACCATAGCTGAGAATCTGGGCTATGAGGTAGGTGACAGTATCATTCTTCGAGGAAAAGGAATAGAGAAAAGCTATATAATCACAGGCTACACCAATACCTTAAATGATACGGTTTTACTTACACTGGATGGTCTTAACAGAGTATATCCAATTAGTGAACATGGAATGACAAATGTTTATTTAAAGGAAGGCACAGATGCAGAAGCGTTCAGAAAAAAGATAGAAGAAAGATACGGAAGCAGTACAAAGGATCTTCTGAAAGAGGAATCACAGGACGGAACCCTGGAGGAACGTATCAGAGCTAAGGCAGAGCAGCAGATGGCTGTTCTCTCATCAGAGTATGGAGTGACAAGTTCAAATTATGCTATAAAGATCGGTGACCAAATGATAACCGGTGGAACATCAAACTTAAGACTTTCAGAGATAACTACACTGGATAGTCTTATTGAGTCCTCCATAGGTTCGATAGCAAGGCTCAGTACAATATTCTCGTTTGTTGTTGCAATAGTTGTTGCACTTATCATCTCTGTAATACTTAACTTCCTGATTGATTCTACTATCAGAAAGCAGAGAAAGGAATTCGGTATTGAGAAATCCATGGGATATACATCCAGGGATATCAAGAAGCAGATAGTGAGCAGGATCATGCCGATAGCAGTTCCGGCTATTATAGCAGCATTGCTGGTAACAGTTCCGCTTACGGAGAAATTCGAAGTGATTGCATTTGGTGGTGGAGCTCAGCCGAGATACTGGCTTCTGATACCTGCAGCTATAGTGATTGTGATTTATGTATATGCTTCAGCATATCTGTCAGCCGGCAAGGTTAAGAAGGTTTCAGTTACAGAGCTTATGACAGAATAAAAAGGAAGATGAATATGAATAGAAAGATAAGAAATGGATTAGTAATAGCAGGCTTCGGCACATTTGGAATACTTGGTGTTACTATATTAGTAGCAAATGTGAGAAAAGCGGATGATGGACTGAGAGTATATGCTGCCCAGACTGCTGCAGATGCAGACGAAACTACCATCAATGGATGGGAATCAGAAGTAGATAACACCATCTACTGTGTGGCTTCGGTCAGTAAGGTATATGTAACAGCTGCAGTAATGCAGCTGGTGGATCAGGGCAAGGTTGATCTTGATGCGTCCGTTACAGACTATATAGATGACTTTAAGATGGCGGATGAGAGATATAAGGACATCACTGTTCGTATGCTCATGAATCATTCATCAGGCCTTATGGGAACAGTTCTTAAGGATGATACTCTGATAAATGATAATGTACTGGACCGTGAAAAACTAATGCTCACAAATCTTGCCACTCAGCATCTCAAGGCTGATCCAGGGGCATATTCAAGCTATTGTAACGATGGCTTTGATCTCCTGGAAATTATCGTAGAACGAGTAAGCGGAATGGACTACACAACATATGTTGAGAAAAATATCGCCGATAAGATTGGGGCGGTGTCCATAGGAACATCAGACAATATGTTTGAAAATGATAATCTTGTAGATATATATTCAAATGAAAAATGTTATGGAAATGAATATTGCCTGGATTTTGGCGCTGGCGGTATTGTTTCAAATGCTAAGGATACCTGTGAATTTGGCAGTACATTTTTTAAGGGGGACAACAGACTTCTTTCTGAAAAAAGTAAGGATGAAATGAATGCTCTTTCAACTGCTTCTCCATACAGCTTCTATGGACTTGGCTGGGACGATGTAAGTATAAAACAGTATGAGGATGCAGGAGTGAAAATTATAAACAAGGGCGGAGATACCATGAACCAGCATACGAATCTGATGGTTGCACCGGATGAAGAAATAAGTATCTGCGTAACAACAAGTGGTGGATCAAGTAGTTATAATAAGGCTATGTGTGAGGCACTTATGAATATTGCTCTTGAGGAAAAGGGTATAGAGATAGAAGAGGTTACTGCTCCTGAGGTGGAATTCGAGTCTGAAGTTCCGGATTCATACAAACAGTATGAGGGATATTATGCATCGCCTTATAGTGGAGTGATAGAAGTTACATTTCCTGATATGAAATATATGCTGCTGAAGACCGGAACAGATACAACCTCTGAATCATATTTTAAATATACGGATAATGGCTTTGTAAGGGTAAAGGGAGATATCGTATCAGGTAATGTAAAGGTGGATCCGGACTATGCCTGCTACAGAGTAGAAGAGATAAATGGAGGAATCTATATTGTTGCAGATATGATTTCAAATAATAGTGATCTGGTGAACAATGAGACTACCTCTATCGTGGCTGAAATGATGGCTCCGAATCCTGTGTCTGAAAATGTAATAAATGCCTGGAAGGAAAGAGAAAACCAAAAGTATGCTATTAAATCAGACAAATATTCATCAGCCATATATGATACAGTTTTTGTAGAAATTACTGAGCTGGATGGTTCGGGATATATCATGGTTAATATGGCAATGGGAGTAAGAATTCTCAGAATAGAAGATGAAAATACAGCGTCCTTCTATACTACAATTCCCGGAGATGCCAGCAGAGATATGTTTGATCTGACTGTTAATGATGATGGAACTGTTGTTTGCTCAAATGGTTATACGGTTATACCTGTAGAAGCTCAAGACAAGCTGACAAAGGATGTTAGTACAGTTGCCTTAAAGACTGAAGAAGGAACCTGGTTCGGAATCGATGACAGTCTTGCGAATACATCTATATCAGTTGACAGACCGGAGAATAGTGCAGTGTATGTATATGATAAATACGGCGATGTTATTTACAGCAGCCACATGAAAGATTACGGCGATTCCATACCACTTCCAAAGGGTGGATACATAGTGTTCCTTGGTGAAGATGGTGGAAATGTAAATATCAAATACGAGTAAAAAAATAATAATAAAAGTGATTTTTTTCTGAAGTCGCTGTGATGCTATAAAGATTCTTTTGTAGTTTATATTACTAGTTGTAACCCTCCTGGAAAGATGTTACGAGTAATAAAAATCTACAAGGATAGTATCTATGGATAAAATTATTACGCTGGAAAATGTAACCAAATCATATCATGGGAAGACCGTCCTCGATGGCATTTCCCATGATTTTTTTGCCGGAGAATCCGTTGCATTTGCCGGTCATAATGGTTGCGGAAAAAGCACATTGCTTAAAATCATCGCCGGTCTAGTCAGAATAAATAAGGGCAGTGTGAACTATAGTAAAAAGGTCAGATTCTCCTATGTGCCGGAAAAATTTCCTGGGCTGGATATAACGATGATCAGTTATCTGAAATCAGTCGCTGCTATGGAGGGGACTCCTTTATCGAAAGTAAATGATCTGATTGAAGAATTCTTTTTGGATAAAATGGTTTATACAAAGATGAGCAATATGTCCAAGGGAAGCCTTCAGAAGGTCGGAGTCATACAGGCCCTTATGGCACCTCATGATATCATGCTGCTTGACGAACCTTTGTCGGGGCAGGACGCTCAGTCTCAGGAAGTCTTTATAAGTAAGGTAAATGAACTTAAGAGTCAGGGGGTTACCATATTCATGTCCTGTCATGAGAAGAAGCTGATGGATGAACTGTCAGATAAGATATATACAATTAAACAGGGAAAACTGGAACCAATCGACACCGAAACCTCGTCAGAATCCATATTTAAGATATACCTTAAGAGGACAGATGATATCAGACGATGGCCGGAAATGGCTGTACATGGAAACAGATATGTGATTGGTGTTCATAAGGATGAATTAAAGGATACTATTATGGACCTTTATGAAGAAGGATGGGAGCTTGTTGGAATTGAAGAATATATCTAGCCTTTATAAATTAAGAATGAAAATAATAATAAAGAGCGCGGTTCTGGTTGTACCTGCCATTTCTCTGTATGTTTTCCTGAGAGCGATGTATTCGTTTATACCCGTAGAGGCTAGTGGCGCTTTTCTTCTGTCCGGATTATTTCTTTTTGTACTCTGCGCTTACATAGCATCGGCTATACAGTTTAAGGAAAATGATATTCAGGAAGAAATTCTGCTTCTTCATAGTAAGTCCAAAGTAAATTATTATATATCAAGAGAGCTGATACTTTACAGTATATCTATTGTGTCAGCTTTAATACTGATTATTTATCCAATGATACAGTTAGCAATACATCCTGATTTGTTTTTCAGACCTTTGGAATCAACGGATGTGATATATGGAGGTCTCATCATAATAGGAAACGGTCTTATCGGAATAGCTCTTGGGGATTTGTTCCACCACAGGATATTTGAAAAAAGAAGAAATGCGCTTTTGGCTCTTTTATTTGTTTCGATAATAGCCATCTGTAAACATGCGATAATTAAGAAATTTGCTTTTCTAAGTGTACTGAACTTCATCGTTCCACCTCTGATGGATGGTTTTGATATGGTGGGTGAGACTGATGTGTTTGATCCCGTCGGAACGATATATATATTTATTCACACTCTGATTTTTGTCATAGCAATAGTGCTGATCAAGATAGGGATACTGAAATTTAAAAAATACTAAAATATAAGAGAAATAAAAAGGATACCATTTCAGATATTGATCATAATGGTATCCTTTTGGATTTAGAGTTTTTCTATTTTCTTGCTTCCACATGCTATGCAGAAGGAACCCATTGAGTTTTCTCTGCCGCACATAGCACATACCCAGCTTTTATCAACCTGATAGGTTTCATCCGGTATATAACTTGGTGCTTTAAGCTCACTTGTCAGAATGGTTGTATCCATTTCGGATGCTTCATTTGGAGTATTCATTAATGCTTCTATTGAATCTTCTTTAAAAGGTTCAATTACATCTGCAGGTGAAGTGATTGTCGATTCAGCCTTAGGGGGCTCAGGTGTTTCAGCATTAGGCGTCTCAACCGTATCTGCTTTAGGAGCTTCTGGCTGCTCAACCTTAGGAGTTTCAGTCTGTTCTGGTATAGGAACCTCAGGCGTTTCAACTTTAGGAGCTTCAACAGACTCAGGATTTTGAATATCTGAACTTTCAGCTTTAGGAGCTTCAACAGGTTCCGGACTTGGAATATTTGCTGGCTCCTCTTTTGGAACCTCAGTTGTTTCACTAACTGACGGAAAGGATGGTTGTTCGTTAACAGGATTTGGCATGGACTTTGTGGTATCATTAGCGACGCCGGAGTTCATGTTATTCTTTATATCCATAATCGCACGATACATTCCCTGCTGAGCAATTAACTGATCGTCAAGTGCTTCAACTACTCCGGAAAGAGCAAAAAATCCAAGGGAAGACATGACGCCTATAAGTGCAGCATATATAAGGAACAGGAAACCTATTAAGAAACCTCTTCCGCCGGCCCCGGTTTTGGAACCTACGATACATGCTCCTAAGAATCCTATGACTCCCGAAACAAGCATTAGAATAATAATAACCCAACCTAAAATGTAGCAAATTCTTGCAACTGTTTTTCTGCTCATGAAACCCCTCCTCACTTAAGAAACTTACAATTATTTCATGATTTTTCTTACTATGAAAAATTTAGCATAAATAGAAAAATTTCTCAATATTATGTTATAATGTTAAATGATTTTTTGAGGGGGAAAAGAGTATGGAATATGATGCAGGCTTTACAAAAGATAATAAATGGTTCAGATATAGGGCAGCGGCTATTATAGTTGAGGATGGCTATGTGCTTTTTGCCGGAAATGAAAGAGATGATTATATTTATTCAATCGGAGGCGGAGTACATCTGGGAGAAACTGCCGAGGACGCAGTAAAGCGAGAAGTTCTTGAGGAGACAGGTGTTAATTATGAGATAGACCATCTGGCCATAATCCATGAGAATTTTTTTGCAGAGAGTTCCGGACCACTTCTTGCTAATCTGGATTGTCATGAGATCGCATTTTACTTTGTTATGAAACCGAGAGGTACGAGAGAACTTAACAGCGACAGCTATACGCAAGGGGCAAGGGAAACTATGCACTGGATTCCGATAGCTGAACTTGATAAGTATAAAGCATTTCCTACTTTTATGAAGGAATATCTGCTTACTGAACATAGTGGAATAGAACATATAGTGACTGATGAAAGGATATAATACGTGGAAATATGAGTAAAGAAAACTGGAAACCCGGAAATATGCTGTACCCGGTACCTGCGGTTATGGTAAGTGTTAAGCGACCGGGAGAAAAAGCAAATATAGTAACTGTTGCTTGGGCGGGAACAGTGTGTTCCGATCCCGCCATGCTGTCTATATCAGTAAGACCTGAGCGTTATTCCCACGATATCATAGAAGAAACTGGTGAGTTTGTGGTGAACCTTGTCACAACTAAACTAACAAGAGCCTGTGACTGGTGTGGAGTCAGATCAGGTCGGGATTATGATAAGTTTAAGGAAATGAAACTTACAGAGTATATATCTCAGTATATGGATGTTCCTGCCATTGAAGAAAGTCCGGTAAATATATACTGCAAGGTAATTAAGGTAGAAAAGCTTGGTTCCCATGATATGTTCATAGCTGAGGTAATCGGTGTAACGGTGGATGATGAATATATGGATGAGAAGGGTCGTTTCGATCTTAAGGCTGCTGATTTAATGGCCTATTCCCACGGAGAGTATTTTGCCCTTGGAAAGAAGCTTGGCAAATTTGGATACTCTGTAAAGAAACCGGCGAAAAAAACAAATAAGAAATCAAATAAAAAAGGACGAAAGAAATGAATTATAAGGTTCTTATGATAGATGATGATGAAGTAATCGCTCAGTCTACAGCCGAATACTTCAACATGTTTGATATAAAAACTGCATATGTGACTAGTTTTGAGGATGCGGTGGATTTTCTGGAAAAGAATACGGTTTCTCTGCTTCTTCTTGATATTAATCTTGGTGACAAGTCTGGTTTTGAGCTGTGCAAAAAAGTAAGAGAACATTATGATATGCCGATTCTTTTTATCAGTGCCAGAACCAGCGATGATGATGTTCTTATTGCGCTGAATATTGGTGGAGATGATTATATAAAGAAACCTTATACACTGGGTATCCTGATGGCAAAGGTAAAAACAATTCTTGCCAGATATGAGAAGGCTAGAGAGGATGCGGAGCTTGCGGCAAATGCCAGGGCAATGGATATCAGTAAAGAAGCTTCTGCTGATATGGATAATATGTCCGGTGATTCAAAAGTCGAAGGAAAGATTACACTTGGTGAGGATATATATCTTGATACAAATGTTCGAAGGATAATGAACGGCGATGAATCGATCAGCCTTAAGGCTATGGAGTACAAGATGCTTATTTATCTTCTGGAAAACAGAAAACGCGTAGTAACAAAAGATGAGCTTCTGAAAAATGTATGGGATGATGAATATATCGGAGAGGGAACACTTGCTGTTCATATCAGACATCTCAGAGAAAAGATTGAGAAGGATCCCAAGAACCCTGAGGTTATTAAAACTGTCTGGGGTGTGGGTTACATGATTGACTGAATATGAAGAATTATATCAGAGTCTCGATATTATTAATGATCATATATCTTTTGGGAATCATCAGCTTTATGGTGATTAACAGTCTTCATTATGACAGTCCGGTTGATACAGTGAAGCTGAATGATATCACCCAAAATGTGGAACAAAACTGGAATTCTCTTCAGAGTCTTGATGAACAGGACTTTGGGGCGAGTTTTGTTGTGGTTAATAACAGCAATATGGCTGTTTATAGAAATATATCCGCTAAGGACAGTTCGGAGAATAAAGAGGCTGCGCAAAGTGTAAAATCCTATGAGGATGCAATCAAAAAAAGGTATCCTTATCAGAATATCTCCGTAGGGGGAGATATAGTTGGAAGTGTGATAATGATAGACAGTTCCAACGCATTTAATAAAGCTCATATCAGAAGAGTATTATATGCCCTTACAATTGCAGCTATAATTCTTCTGCTTGGAACCATTGGTTTTGGTATATACGTGAAGAAAAATATAATCGATCCCTTTGACAGAATGCAGGAATTTGCCGGAAAGGTTGCATTGGGTAATCTGGATGAACCCCTTATGATGGAAAAGAACAACATGTTCGGTGCATTTACCGAAAGCTTTGATATCATGCGTGAGGAACTGGCGAGTTCTCAGAAGAGGGAGGCGGAGCTTCAGAGAAAAGAAAAGGAATTGGTGGCATCACTCAGCCATGATCTGAAAACTCCGATTACAGGAATCAAGCTGACTTCAGAACTTCTTAAGGCAAAGCTTGAAATGAATTCTGAAAAAGCGAATAATGAGACATCTGAAAACAAAAACAATATGTCTCCCAATATATCCGAGAAGGATATGATGGAGAAGCTGGATAACATATATAAGAAGGCTGATCAGATAGATGTGCTCGTAAGTGACCTTTTCTCGTCAACTCTGGATGATCTTGGTGAATTCAAAGTAAACTGTGATGATACAGAATCCACATTGTTAAGTGATATCATTAAAAAGCATGATGATAGGGGACTTGTATCAGAGGGAGATGCTCCTAAGGTTATCATTAACATCGATACAAAACGAATGAATCAGGTTATAGGAAATATACTGGTTAATTCCTATAAATATGCAGATACTAAAATAGATGTAAATTATAGATTAGTAGATGATTATCTGGAAATGAAAATAAGGGACTATGGTCCCGGTGTTTCAAGAGATGAACTTGATCTGATTACAAACAAGTTCTATCGGGGAAAGGTAACAGAAGATAATAAAAAAGAAGGCAGTGGTCTGGGCCTGTACATTTCAAAGAATTTGATGGAGAAAATGAACGGTGATTTGATCTGTGACAGCGAAGGAGAAGGAAAAGGACTTGAAGTCACACTTCTTATACCGCTCAGCTGATGGCGATAATGGGGAAATAGAATGGAAAAAACAGATGAAAAACCCTTCGGAGCAAGAATAGGAGAGGCCGGATTTTGTATCATATATCTTGTATATGTATTCATTCTTGTGTTCATCATGAAGAATAAATATGATACGGGAATGCTTGCTACGGATACACTTATAGTTACGCCTGAACATCTGGATACATACAGATTCGGTTTTGGATTTCTGCTTGCCATAGCTTTAGTGGGTGGCGATGCATTTCACTTAATTCCGAGAATCTTAGTTAATATAAAGGGCAGTATACCCAGACAGGACTTTTTCCTTGGACTGGGAAACCTGATATCATCAATTACGATGACGGTTTTCTATAACCTGCTTATCGCAATGGGAGATACGCTGGAGTATCATGAGAGTCAGTATAATCTTTTTGTTGAGCGGTCGATTCTTGTGCTTACATTTATCAGGATATTTATTTTGATACTTCCATGGAATAAATGGAGTTCAGGAGAACCAAACCGTAAGTGGGCAGTAATTAGAAATGTTCCGTTTGTTTTGATAGGAATTTTGACAGTTGTGGGATTTTTCGGAGTTATCAATCATGCAGTTAATTATCCGATATCTTTTTATGTGATTATCATAATCACAGTAATCCTTAGTTTTCTCTTTTATATTCCGGTGGCAATATATGGAAAAGAAAAACCGAAACTTGGAATGCTGATGATACCCAAAACAATCTGCTATATGATCATGCTTTCAGTAATCTGTTTCCATTAAAATGATTTTGACAATAGCATAATTTGGTGTTATTATACAAAAAGAAAAGGGTGTTATCTACAATTAATCATCCCTTAATTGTTTGCGAAAAACAACCGCAACTATTTGGTCGTAGGGCGGTTGTTTTTGTGTCTATCAATAATTTCTATAATCAGCTTTAAAAACATAAAAAGGAGAAATATATATGCAACCTCTACTTATTCCTGAAAAACTGAGAATAGCCCGTGAAAAGTTGGGTATCACAAAGGTTGAGGCAGCGAGAAGGATGAGCATTCCTCAGAGTTCATATGTAAGATATGAGAATGGTGAGCGTAAGCCAACGCATGCGACTATTATTCAGATGGCACAGGTGCTGGGGACAAGCGAGGATTATCTGATTGGAAAGTCAGAAGATGATTCTGCTGATACAGTATTAGTAAATAAAAATGATGATCCGGTTTTATATGAGATAATGTCAGGGGCTAAAAATCTGGAAGAAAAACAGTTGAAAAGACTTCTGGCATATTATAAGGGACTTGCTAATCTTGAAAAATAATTTATCGAAGGGAGTTGTGTAGTTGTTATGAGAGAAAAAGAAGATCTGACATTACTTGGAAATCAGAATACAAAATATCCTCAGGATTACTCACCTGAGGTTTTAGAAACCTTTGAAAATAAGAACCAGGATAATGATTATTTTGTAAAGTTTAATTGTCCTGAGTTTACAAGTCTTTGTCCAATTACCGGACAGCCTGACTTTGCAACCATATATATATCCTATGTTCCGGATGTAAAGATGGTAGAAAGCAAATCATTAAAGCTTTATCTTTTTAGTTTTCGTAATCATGGTGATTTCCATGAAGACTGTGTTAACAAGATTATGAAGGATCTTATTAAACTGATGAATCCGAAATATATAGAAGTATGGGGCAAGTTTACACCACGTGGAGGAATATCCATAGATCCATATGCAAACTACGGTCGTCCCGGAACCAAATGGGAGGAAGTTGCTTGGGACAGACTCGCACACCACGACATGAACCCCGAAACCGTCGATAATCGTTAGAATATTTTTAGATTCCGCGACAAGTTTAACAGGCACGCACGGCAGTATGCATGTTCGACTCAGCTCGCGCACAGTGCGGGCCACCCCTAGCGGTCGCTTCCGCGAGGCTTCGCCCGCTAAGCTCTCAGCCACCTGCAAAAGGCAGATGTCTGAATCGCTAAGCGCCGAGACCCGCAATGGTCTCACATGCATACTCCGTGTCGTTGCCAAGATTAAACTTGTTCGCGATTTAAGTATATTCGCGAGCGAGCTGACGAAGCAGGGCACGAGTGTATGCCTGAAGGACCATAAGCGGTCTGTTCACTTAGCGATTCACGAGTACGAAGTACGAAGTGAGAGCTTAGTGAGCCTAGGGCACCGCGCCTGTGCGAAAGCAGTGTCCTCTCAGGCATATCACCTCGTGACTGCGAGTAGAAGCTTGCCGCGGATACAGACTATATCAATAAAGTGAGTTTTAAAATGACAAATTATAATGGCGTAATTGAATACATCGGCAGCATCCCCCGCTTCACTTCGAAGACGGACCTTGAGAATACCCGCATCATTCTAAAGCACCTGGGTAACCCCGAGCAGAGAGCTAAGGTTGTCCATGTAGCAGGAACTAACGGCAAGGGCTCCGTCTCCAAAATGATTTCCCTTATGCTGGAGAAAGCCGGCTACAAGGTAGGTCTTTTTACTTCTCCTCATCTGATCAGAATGAATGAACGTATATCCATAAACGGAGTGAATATCAGTGATGCCGATTTTGTGGCTTTATTTGATAAGGTGAAAAAAGCTGTTGATTCCCTATTGGAAAATGATGTGGAAGAAAACGGTTTTAAGTTTCAGCATCCTGCATATTTTGAATTTTTGTTTGTGATGGCTTCGCTTTATTTTGGAGAGCAGAACTGTGACTATGTAGTTTATGAGACAGGTCTTGGCGGAAGGCTGGATGCAACAAATATAAACATGCCTGAGGTTTCAGTTATAACTTCCATCGGGTTTGATCATATGCAGTATCTTGGCAATACTATAGAAGAGATAGCTTCTGAAAAGGCCGGAATCATTAAGCCGCATATCCCTGTAGTGTATAATACAGGAAATGAGAAGGCTGACCTGGTAATAGAGAAAAAAGCAGAAGAATTAGAGGCTCCGCTTTATAAAATCACTGATATACCATCATATGTCTCAGACATTTTCGGTGACAGTCAGCCCCTTTATCAGTATGATAATGCGGCCACAGCAATAACTGCATATAAGATCCTGACGGGGAGAGATGATGTCAATGAGGCACTTAAGGTCTTTACCTGGCCGGGAAGATGTCAGTGGCTTTCGTCAAATGTGATCATAGACGGAGCCCATAATGAGGATGCGGCTGAAATGCTGACAAAGTCTCTTAAGTATATTTGTAAGAGTCGAGGCTTTGAAAAGGTAAGCATACTGTTTGCAGTATCCAGTGATAAGGATTATGAGAGTATAATAAAGATTCTGACTGAAGAACTTGATATAGAAGATGTATATGTTACGGAGATTAATTCTGACAGAAAGCAGGACATAAGTGTTATTATGCAGCTGTTTCAGAAGTACCTTCCTAAGGAAAAGCATTTTTATGTAACGGGAAGCCATGATATGCATAGTATGTGGGAGCTTTCCAGAAAGGAGCTGGCTGAAGGTACGCTGCTTCTGGTTGTAGGGTCACTTTATATGGTGGGTGAAATACTCGGATATATGGAGACTTAAGTATTCTTTGACTTAGTAATACTTTTGTAGTAATCTCATAGAGATAGTTTTTGGTTAGTTAATAACGTGAGGAGTATCAATAATGATTGATTTTGATGAGGAGATCAAAAGATTTTCTCCGAGCCTTGAAGTAAGTCAGGCAGAGGAAGATATCTATAAGGATGATCTGAAGGACATAACTGATATAGTTATGCAGATGACAGAGGATTTGAGAGGAAGCTTTACGAATGGCAGGTAGAAGAAACTGTATTTACTGCGGTGGACTCGTAAGTGTAAATGGTTACTGCAGAGCCTGTGGACTGGGGCAGGGCTTCTTATGGAAGGCCGGTAATACTTCTGAGTATTATTATAACATCGCTCTTGACAGGGTCGGCGTCAGAGATTTGAGCGGAGCCATTGATTCACTTAAGATGTCTCTTCGATACAACAAAACAAATACAAATGCACTCACTCTGCTGGGGCTTCTTTATTATGAAATGGGTGAAACCGTTCAGGCTCTCAAATACTGGGTTATCAGTGTGAATTTTAAAACCAAGGATAATCCGGCTGTAAGATATCTGAAGGAGCTTCGTGATGATCCCCAGACACTTCAGAAGGCAAGCGAGATAGCCCGTGATTTTAATAAGGGTCTGGAACTGGCTCAGAATCATGATTTCGATCTTGCGGTAATTCAGCTTAGAAAATGTGTAAGTGAGAATCCAAAGTATGTTAAGGCTTATCTTCTGTTAAGCCTGATTTCCTATGTTCAGAAAAGACCCGGAGTTGCAAAGAAATATATATCCAGGGTAATAGCAATAGACAGATCCAACCCTATCGCTCTTGACTTCCTAAGGGAAATGGGTGAGTCGGAAATGG
>JAFWSY010000143.1 GCA_017519155.1 Eubacterium sp. | reverse complement strand
GCTTACAGAAAGCAACAACTGTTTCTCTATCCTTTAATTCTCCGATAAGCTGATCCTTTTCAATCTTTCCATTTTCCAGAAGGACATCAGCTATAAGATTATAATTCAGGTCATCATCCTTACGCTGTATACGAAAATGTGAATACTTTGCATTAGGATACTTCTTATCTGCACTTGTACGCCTCTCTTCTTTTTTCTCTGAAGATTTCTCATCCTTGGGTTCTACATTATTGATCCGGTTATCAATCATGTTGTAGTTCTGTTCTTCAATCTCTTCAACCTTAGCAAGAGGCTTATAATCATCAAGCTTACTGAGAAGTTCTTTTCCCTTTGCAATATCATCTTCGGTGCCTTCATGTTCTTCGATCACGCCTTCGACGAACTCCTTTATCTTTTCAATCTGTCCGGCCTCTATCGCCATTTCAAGCTCTGATATATTGGTTTCAGTATCACTAACAGTATCTTTATATTCATACATATCAAAGTCCTGATACCACTGATCCAGCATTGCAGCAAGTTCGTGAGCCGTCGTCTGTTCAGCTTCTACATCCTTCTCTTCTTCAAGAGACATACGAGAATGCTCATGCTTTCTTTCTTGAGAATCGCCTTCCTGATATTTTGCATTTTCAGCTACTACACTTTTATTTCCTTCAGCTTCTTTGTTCTCACTTTCAACAGAGAGCTTCTGAGCTTCGATACCATGTTTTAGCTGATACAGTTCCATTATCGAGGTAAATGATAGCTGACTTTCCGGCATAACTCTATTCTCTGTAAATGAATAATACTGCTCATCTCCAATGATTACATGATCCAATAGCTTTATATCCATCAGCTTATATACTTCCTGCATTCTGTCCGTAATATACACATCCTGTTCTGAAGGATGGCAGTTTCCGCTTGGATGGTTATGAAGAAGCATGACTGAAGATGCATTTGACAATATCGAAGACTTCAGAACCTCTCTAGGACACACGATAGCCCTGTCTATAGCTCCCATAGAACAAATATTAAGATTTATAGGCTGGAGCGATGAATTGAGATTTATAACGCATACAACCTCTCGATCATAATCTTTGATGGCATCCGACAGAAGCTTCACTGCCTTCTCCGGAGAGTCAATAGGTTCAGTGCTATATAGCGGTTTCTCCCGGACCATCCGGATAGCCACCTGATCCAGTTTATATTTCTTCGCTGCCATCACTATCCTCCTCTCCTTCCGTTAACGGAATGGTGATAATAAACTCTTCATCCTTATCCATTTTTTCCAGAACGGATTTTATTTGATTAATTGCATTTTTCAACTTTACAAATCCTCCTTAATGTAAAAAAAGAGGATGCCATTTCTGACACCCTCCACGTTTCGAAGACCTGACTATCCTAATGCCACTTTCTTATCTTTTGAAGGATGTGGACGAGTCGCTTCCTGCTGAGCGATTTTTCTTTTTTATTCGATATCCTGTCTGTAAGTGACTTCTGCTGTTTCTCAGCCTTTTCCGGAGTTTTAGCATCTACCTTCTTTTCACTTCTATCATCCTGACTTTTATCGGTATTTTCGATAGAAGCTTCTTTCTCCTGCTTTCTCTCTTCCATCTTATCCATACGGACAAGTTCATGAGCTTCGGAGTCATACATGAAAGCGTGGTCTGAGAGCTTATCTTCCGGACTTACAACACCACCATTTATCTCTTGAATCATATTGTCGAGAGTTGCAGAATCCATGTTGTCATCAAACGGAAGAATAATAACCTCATGAACGCTGCTTGGGAGAACAACAAAATCTCCTCCAAGTTTGTCTGCTATCTCGTCCATTGCCTTCTGGTTCATGATCTCCGCTGCGCCGTGCAGATTATGTTCATTTGAAAGAACGTACATCTGTGGTCCATCTTCGGGCGGAAGCATCATCTCTATCATAGGATCATTCTCCGGTATTCCATCCGGGAACATGGTTCCTATAAGAACATCACGCATACTCTTGAAGGAATAATCCTGCTCAGCCATATTCGCCTTGGCTATCTCCATAAGGGTATCCTTATCAGTTCCAAGCTCAGCCATTATATCATTTGTGATTGGTGCTGTAGCAAGGCCTTCCTTTGTTTCTCCGACTACAATTACCAGTGAAGCTGACATATCCTCGATTGTTTCATTCGGTCTGTTCTGCAGCTTCTCCTGGTTATTCTCAGTATTCATAAGTCTTAATGCTATATCGTCTTTTACCTTTTCAAAATCCAACATTATGCTCTACCTCCAATCCTGTCTGCTTTTTTCTTACTCTGCGCATCTGCATCTGCCTTCATCTTGTACTTTCTTATGCCCTTGATGTAGGCTGCCATCCTTGCCTTATATGCTTCCTCACTGAAGAAGTCATTTGAAGCACCTGGAATATAAGTATTGTTATCAATCATTTCTTTCTTCTCCTTTGTAATTTTTTTAATTGAAAGAGGCAGGATTTTCTCCCGCCTCTGACTTACTGTTTCCTCTTCGGAAATGTCATATTGAATCTGAACTGTTTCCCGCTTACCTCATTACCATTAGCGGTTTTATATCTGTATTCTTCTATCCCGTCAGGTTCCAGATAAGCGTCAAATGTTCCACCGTTTTTCTTTCTGATACCTTTTACAAGTATCTTCTTACCTGCGAGCAGATTTCTCAGCTGAGATTCACTTATGCTGATTCCCATTATCCTGTTCAGGGACATACCGCATTTATTCTTACAGTAATAACCATAGATTCCCTTTACTACATCACTGCCGCAGTTAGGGCACCTGCCAAGAACTTCTCCTCTTGAAAACATTTTCTTGTCTTCATCATTTATGCTGTGATATGTCTTTACAAGCCCTCTGACCATATCCTCTATACCAGACATGAATCCATCCATTCCAAGTTCACCTTTAGCTACAAGGCTGAGCGCATTCTCCCAGTCAGCTGTAAGCTTCGGTGACTTTACTTTATCAGGAAGGACAGTAATAAGCTTCATACCGTCTTCAGTTGGTACAAGGTTTTTCTTTTCTCTTCTGATAAATCCATCCTTAACAAGCTTCTCTATGATATCTGCCCTGGTGGCCGGTGTTCCAAGTCCTTTCCTCTCAACATCAGATTCCATCTCTGATGCACCAGCCTTTTCCATGGCTGAAAGCAGTGTTGCTTCTGTATATCTCTGAGGCGGTTTTGTGAAATGCTCCGTCACATCACTTCCGACATTCTCAAATACCTGGCCTTCATCTATATGGGGCAGTTTCTGGGAATCCATACTGTCAGCATTATCATCTGGGATATCGGCATTCTTTGTGCCATCTGTATCTTTTGAATCCCTGAATACATTCCTCAGTGCATCCTCATATATCTTCCAGCCGGCATCGATCATGCTCTTTCCTTTGGCAATATAATCCTTACCGGCACATTCAAATATAATCTTCTCAGCCGTATAAAGATGCGGTCTTGAAGTAGCTTCCAGCAGTCTTGTAGCAGTCATATAAAGGATTTTTTTCTCTCCATCTTCCAGACTGTTCAGGTCTGCTTTTGTTATCTCAGCTGTC